>JBIOXP010000218.1:0-7642 GCA_044869705.1 Binatia bacterium
AATGCACCCAAGACTGGTCCAAGAAAATGCCGCGTACCACCCAACACAATCGCCAAAACCATTTGAGCGGAGAAAATCCAGTGAAGCTGCTCAGGAGTAATCTGGCGCGCCAGCTGGCCGTACAAGCCTCCGGCCAGGCCTACAAAAAATCCGGATAGAATGAACGCGTACCATCGATATTTCCAAACCGGAATCCCGATAAAAGCGGCGCGGACTTCATTGTCCCTGATCGCCTTGAGTGCTTGTCCGAAAGGTGAGCGGCTTATTCTCCATAGCAAGAGAACGGTCACGATGAACGCAGTGACGATGACGTCATAGAACACCAAATTGAATTGGTGCGGATTGAATTCCATTCCGAGAATGGCGAATCGCGGAATGTACATCGAGCCCTCGCCCAGTAAATAGAGAGCCCACCCAAGTCCGCCAAAGAGCATAAACACAGCACCGTCGATCACAAGCGAGTGCGCAACCATCGAAAATGAGAGCGTGAGAAGCGCAAAGTAGATCTTCGTCGTGCGCGCACAGAAAAATCCGATGACAGCTGCAAAGCTGGTCGAAGCAAGGAGTCCGGACGCCAGGTAGGCCTCGAGAGATTCAACGGCGTAAAACCTGTACAGGAACGCACCGGTATAGGCCGCGACGCCGAAAAAGGTCGCGTGCCCGAGCGAGAAGGACCCGGCCAAGCCGAAAAGGAGGTTCAGTCCCATGCACGCAATCGAAAACACCAGTGCCTGCGACAATATGATCAGCGGATAGACGGCGAGCACGAACGGCATGAGAAGGAGCGCGATTGCCGCCGCTCCCGCAAATGACAGGACATGAAGGAAACCGAATGGACGCGTGGCTGCGTTTCGTACCGTAACCTTGGTTCGACCGGCCGAATTCCCGCCTCGGCGCGTGACCATCACACTACAAACCTACATTGATGTCCTGCTGGAGTCCCACTCATTACAGTCCATCTGCATCCTTCAACGGCAGAAACAAAATCGGTATTCGCCTGATAAATATCAGAAAATAGAACTCAACTCCGGGTTTCGCTGCACTGGCGTGGGGCGCAGTGTAGGCATAGACTGTTCCAAAGAGCTCAAGAACGAGCTTAAAGATGGGGACGCGATCACGTCATTCAGTTTCGTCTCCTAGGGAGAGCACCATGGTAACCGACGTCACACGCAGAAATTTTCTGAGTAGCGTTGCAATTGGAGCCGCCGCAGTAACTGCGGGACAGGCCACCTACTTCGCCGGGCCGCGGCCGGCACACGCGGCTTTCAAGGCGAAGGGAAATATCCCAGACAAACCGTTCAAGACCGGACACATCACCTTCCTCACCGGCCCTGCCAACCTCTTGGGTGAGCCCGGCAGGAAAGGCCATCTGATGGCGGCCGAGGAGATCAATGCCGAAGGCGGGCTCCTCGGAAAAAGAAAGATCGAAACCATCATGGCCGACGAAGCGGCAGGCACCGACGCCAACGTCAAAGAGCTTCGCCGCATGAAGCTCTCCGAAAACATCGATCTGTTTACCGGCGTGATCTCCAGCGGCAACACTCCTGCTCTCGGCCCGGTCGCCGAGGAATTGCAGGTACTCACGCTGTTCAATGATGGCTGCACCGATTTCCTCTTCGACAAGGCGGTACCCAAGCCGAAATACACGTTCCGTGTGACGAACATCCAGTCGGCCGACGGCGTCACGTCGGCGGTCGGCGCAGCGAAGGCTTGGCCGAATGCAAAGCGGGTCGGCTCAATCCAGCCGGACTACAGCTACGGCCGTAACGTGCATGAGCATTTCATGCTGGCGTTCCAGAAGCTGGTTCCCGGCGCAACCGCCGTCTCCGAGGCGTGGCCGAAGCTCGGCGCGACTGACTTCACCCCGCACATCACAAAGCTTCTATCCGACCAGCCGGAACTCCTGATCTGCGGCTTGTGGGGCGGAGACTACGTGGCGTTCTACAAGCAGGCGCTGCGTTACGGTCTGTTCGACAAGATGAAAGTTGCCACCACGCTGGCATTCGGTGGTCAGCCGCACGCAATCGGCAAAGATCACCCCGAAGGGGTGCTAGCCGGCTGCCACGCCAACTACTTCTTCACGCATCCGACCAAAGGGCGCTGGCCGATCAACGACTCTTTCGTTGAGCGTTACTACAAGCGTTGGAACGAGTATCCGAGTTTCGAATCGGACGGCGCGTACACGGCGCTCTACCTGCTCAAGGGCGCGATCGAGAAGGCCAATCTGCTGGTCGGCGGCTGGCCCGAGGATGAAGTCATCATCGCCATGCTCGAGGGCATGGGGATGGATGCGCCGGCCGGCTACATCTACATCCGGGCCGACAACCACCAAGGCTATAAGGACACGATCATCGGGATGACCAAGAACGATCCCAAGTACGAATTCCCTGTTTGGGATCCGAAGTCGATCATGACAATTCCCATCCGCGACATCACGGCGCCGCCCAACTGGCCGAAGCCCGGCACGTCGCATAACGAGTCGACCGCGGCGGCCAACTGGCTGAAGACCACCTGGCTGACCTGATTTCAAGCTGATCGGAAGGCGGCCGTGTCCACCAACACGGCCGCTTCGTTCCGAGTGGAAGCAAGTGGTGATGTATCCCGGCATTGATAGGCCGGTCAGGCGAAGGTTGCGCCCCGGCCGATTTACCTGGCGTGATCCCGCCTTGCGCGAGATTGTGCGGGGCATGGCGGGCGCGATTATTGTTGCCGGCTTGGTCGCCGCCGGTGGCCAGGGCAGCGCCGGTCATTCGGTGGGCCACTTTCCTTCCTACTATCCCGATGAAATTCGTATCGAAGCCATCGGACCCGCAGCGGCCGCCAAGGGCCTAAGCGACGAAACGCTGCACGCCTATGTCGGCGCAGCGCCCTCTTTCGCAGGGCCGGTGCCCAAGCACTTGGAGTCGGTGCGGTCGCTCGGTTCGGTTCTGGTTCTCTCTTTCAAGACGGCTTCCGCACGCTTCGCTTCTGCCGACGCCCGTTGCGCTGCCGCACGCGAATTCATGGCGGCGCTGCGCGACGAAAAAGCAGGCGGCTTCATCTTCCATCCTTATCCGGTGACGCCCTATCACGCCGATACCTGCACCATCTCGACCGCGCCGAGATGGCAATAAAAGCGGTCAGCGGCGCGTCTGCGTCAGCGTCGTCGGAGAGGCTGGGCGCTAAGGGTCCACTCGCGACGGCGATCGTGCGGGCGCGGTGGCAGCTGGTTGCGGACGGCTCGGACGCCGTCCTCGAGGAAGTGCCGGTCGATGAACTGCTCACAAGTACGAGCCTGCCGTTTGACGGTTGGTCGGGGCGACCATGGGCGAAGGAAGGATGGTTCGAGGCGCACCGACTTCTGGCTCCGGCACTCGACGCCGCAGCGCGTGAGGCCACGGATGACGACTACGTGCGCTTGGTTCGCGGCGAAACACTCGGGCTCGCAGAACGAGCGGATGTGGAGCGACACTTGGTAGCAGCGCTCACGCGTGGGTGCGCACGCATGGTCGTTGGCTATACGGTAAAGGACGAATTCGTCGACACCGCATACCCGTCAGGAATCGAAAATGTCGCCTACGACTCCCTCACCGGCCTGAATAGTGCCATTTTCCTTCGCACAGCAAAGCTCAAGGAATACCCGTGGAACGGCAAGCTGCACCTTGGCGTGCGCGAGCGTTCCGTGGGCGCCTGGAATCCGGTGGCCGGTTTCACCGATCCGATGGGACGGTTGATTTGGTCGGGCGTGGGGGACCCCGCGATGATCCAGTTTCCGTTCAACGCCAGCTGGATGCACAACCGCGTGCAATCGGTTGTTACCAAGGTGGAGGGCCAATCCGGCGGCATTAGCGTGCCAATCGACGCATTTCGGCTACAGCCGGGAACGGGAGCACTTGAATCGGTAGGGCCCAGAACTTTCGCGTCGGCGAAAGTTGTCTATGAGGTGCTTGCTTCGCCGTTTGAGGACGGCTCCGAGATGGACGTGGCCGACGTCATCTATCCGTTCGTCTTCGCCTATCGCTGGGGGGCAAAGTCGAATGCCGGCAGCAACGCCCACGAACCGCGATTGGAGCAGACCCTGGCCGCGATGCAGGAGCGTCTGACCGGACTTAAGATCGTGCGTGTAGAACGAACGAAGCACGTCATCGCGGAGAATTGGGAAGTTCTTACGAACACCCCCGTGGTCGAGGTTTATCTTCGAGATGTCCCACACGACGATCTACAGGTCGCGGCGATGGCACCGCCCTGGAGCACGACGCCCTGGCATCTACTGGCGTTGATGGAAGAGGCAGTGACACGCGGCTACGCGGCCTTTTCCGACCAGGAGTCCGAACGGCGGCACATCCCCTGGATGGATCTGGTTCGCGATCAGGGTTTGCGGGCAAAGCTCCTGCCTCTGATTGCGCAGTTCGAGCGGGAAAGTTATCGCCCCGAGGCCCTAAAAGAATTCGTGACAGCCGAGGTGGCCCAGGCGCGCTGGCGGGCCCTCGCAGCCTTCGCCGAAAAGAACGGGCATTTTCTCGTGACCAACGGCCCGTATCGGCTGGCCGAATGGAGCCCCGACGCGGTCGTGCTGAAAGCCGTTCGTGAAGTCACCTATCCGCTCGGATTCGGTACGTTCGACCGCTTCGTCAATCCGCCGCGCGCAGTAATCGAATCCGTCACCCGCGAAGGCAACACGATCACCGTCCGCGCCGACGCGGAAATGGTTTTAAAGATGGGACGCAACTACAAGCTCACAAAAGAACCGCTGCTACGCACGACCCTGCGGGGCACCTTTGGGCTGCTCGTCGTTTCGCGGTACGTCCTGATCGGTCCGGACGGCAAGGTGCGCGGCCTCGACAAGATGCATTGGGGAGATGACGGACGTTTCACGGTCGATCTTCCGGAGCGATTGCCGCCAGGCGACTACACGATAAACCTCGCCATTTTCCTTGATGGAAATTCCATGGTTCCGTCGGCCAGGTCGGTGCATTTTCGTATCGGCGGCGCTGGCCCGCCGGGCTAGGCAGAGAGGCGGATGTCTGAGCTAGTATACGTACGCAAGAAAATTCGGCGGGGGAAATATGGACATCCTCATCATTCAAATTCTGAATTCCATTTTCTACGCCTGTATTCTGTTCCTTATCGCCGCCGGCCTGAGCTTGATTTACGGCGTCATGCGCATTGTAAACTTGGCACATGGCAGCCTTTATGCGCTCGGCGCTTATGTCACTGCTTGGGCTATCGGCACTTTCGCGGCCGGCGCGCCGCTCTGGGTGCTATTCCTGTTGCTGCCTTCAGGCGCAATCGCTGTGGCCGCCGTCGGCGCGCTGATCGAGCCCACGCTTCTCCGGCCGCTCTATAACCGGCCGGAAGAATATCAGCTCCTGATCACGTTTGCTCTGCTGCTGATCCTCGAGGACGTGATGCACTTCCTGTTCGGGGGCGTGCCGCTCACCGCAGGCGCGGTCATCGACAGCATGGGAACCATTCGGATCCTGAACCTGCGATATCCGGTCTACAATCTTGTCGTCATCTTCATCGGCATCGCGGCCGCCGTCTTCCTTTGGGCCGTGATCTATCGCACGCGGTTCGGTGTCATCCTCAGGGCCACGTCGCAGAACATGCGCATGGCTTCGGCACTCGGCCTAAACGTGAAATGGGTGTACGTGCAGGCATTCGCGCTTGGTTGCTTTATGGCCGGCCTCGGAGGCGCAGTCGTCGTGCCGGCGCAGGCCGCCGTGCTCGGCATGGGCGTTGAAGCGCTGATCCTCGCATTCGTCGTGGTCGTCATCGGCGGGCTCGGCAGCCTCGAAGGTGCATTGATCGGCGCACTCATCGTGAGCTTCGTGCGCACTGCCGGCATTCAGTTCTTTCCCGAGGTCGAACTCGCGGTCCTGTACCTGATCGCGGCCATCGTCCTGCTAGTCAAGCCGACCGGCCTGTTCGGGAGGGCGTGACGATGTCGAAAAACGCCTCCCGGACCGGGCCCTCGACGCCCCTAATCGTCGCCTGCGTAATACCCATTCTGGTTGTGCTGATGGCCCTGCCGAGGTTTGTCGACGTCTACCAAATACAGTTGTTCACCTACGGCCTGATCTATGCAATCGCAGCACTCGGATTCAATTTGCTGCTCGGCTACACAGGCCTGCTTTCTTTCGGTCATTCGGCATATTTCGGTCTCGGCGCCTACTCAGCCGCCTTCCTGGTCAGGTATTTCGGCATTGGATCCATCGAGGTCTACATTCTGTTCGGACTCCTGGTCACCGGTCTGATATCGGCGGCGTTCGGCTATGTCTGCGTACGCCACACACGCATTTTCTTCGGCATCCTGACGCTCGCGCTATCACAGGTGCTGTGGACGCTGGCCTACAAATTCTTTTGGGTGACTGGCGGCACCGATGGTCTGCGCGTGGCCTTCGCGAATTTGACTTTGCTTGGCGGCTTGATTGATTTCAAAGGCCGCAACGCCTACCAGTCGTTCGTGCAGTCTTATTATTATTATGTACTGTTTCTGTTTTGCGTTTGCACTTTGCTCATGTGGGTGATCGTGCATTCGCCCTTCGGCAAGGCGCTGCAAGCGATCCGCGATAACGAGACGCGGGCCCAGTTCCTGGGTATTCCAATCCGGCGCTATCGTTGGCTGGCGTTTCTGCTGTCGGGAAGCTTTACCGGTCTCGCCGGCATTCTTTGGGTCCCGCTGAACGGGTTGGTCACACCCGATATTCTGTACTGGCCGTTTTCCGGCGAAATCGTGTTCATGACCGTGCTAGGCGGCTTCCGCACTTTCAGCGGCCCGATCGTCGGCGCTATTGTGTTCAATTATCTCAAGGTTTACGCCGTCGCCAGCACCGCCTATTGGCAATTCATGCTCGGAGCCGTGCTGCTGGTGCTAGTGTTGGCATTGCCGACGGGCATTGTCGGCACGCTGGCGCGCCAATTTGGCAAATTCAGGAAGAGGGGATGATGACGTGAATCTCCTCGAAACCGTTAATCTAAAGAAATATTTCGGCGACACGCACGCCGTCGACGACGTCAGTTTGACAATTGCCGAGCGCGAATTCGTCTCATTGGTCGGACCCAACGGCGCCGGCAAGACCTCACTTGTCAACGTAATCAGCGCCTTGCTGCCCTCGGACTCGGGCAAGATTCTGTTCAAGGGTGAAGATATTACGCATACTTCTGTGACCGATCGCGTCAAGGCAGGCATCGCGCGCAGCTTTCAGATCGTCAACCTGTTCGACGACCTCACCGCGTTCGACAATGTGACGTTGGCGATCTTCTCGCGTCAGGGTAAGACCACCAATCTGACTGCGCTCGCGCACCTCGATCACGCAGTGAGCGCAGAAGCCGATACCATCCTTGGCCAATTCAACCTTGTGGGCAAACGTAACGAGCGTGCGCGTGATCTTTCGCAAGGCGAACGCAAGCTGCTCGACGTGGCGCTCGCCTATGCGCTGAGACCAAAGCTTCTGTTCCTGGATGAACCGACGAGCGGCGTCAGCACCCGCGACAAGGGGCAGATCATGGATACGATCGCCTCGGTGGTACGGGGCGAAGGCATCACGGCCGTCATCGTCGAGCACGACATGGACGTCGTGTTCAAGTATTCCAACCGGATCGTGGTCATGCAACAGGGCGCAATTCTCGCCCAGGGCACGCCTGACGAGATCAAGAATAA
>JBIOXP010000219.1:0-2593 GCA_044869705.1 Binatia bacterium
TCCGCCTCGCAGTGGATCCCGTGGATCGCCAAGGAAGCCAAGCTCTACGAAAAATATGGCTTGGAGGCCGAGCTGGTGCTGCTGCGCGGCTCCGGGCAATCGGCGCAAGCAATTATCGGCAATAGCATACTCGGCGCGCCCTGCACTTTGACCACAGTCATGAGCGCTGACCTGAGCGGCGCCGATCTCGTCACCGTCGCGCATACGGTCTCCGGCGTGCAAAGTAAATTGCTCGTTCGTCCGGAGATCAAAAAGCCCGAGGATCTACGCGGCAAGAAAGTCGCAGTCTCAGGTTTCGGTTCACTCGGTGATTTTTTAGAACGCTACATCATCAAAAAATACGGCCTCGAGCCGGGGCGCGACGTGGTCATGCTTTCCATCGGCAATCAGCCCGATCGAATTCAGGCTCTCATCAACGGAGTTGTCGATGCCGCCGATCTCTCCCATCCGGCCGATGTCCAGGCGGAACGCAAAGGCTTCAAAGTCTTGTGGGATGCCAAGCAGGAAGTGTCGTATCCGTCGATGTCGGTCGTCACGCGCCGTAAATGGGTTACCGAGGATCGCGATACCGTCATGCGCATGGTCAAAGCCCACGTCGAAGGAATTCACTATCTGAAGGCCAACAAAGAGTTCAGCATGAAAGTTCTGAGCAAATATCTCAAAACCAATGATCGCGAGCTGCTCGAAGGCTCGTATGAGATTTATCGCAAGGACTTTATCTCGGTTCCCTATCCGATCACTCAAGGCTTGCAGCCGACCTATGAATACGTCGCCGCGCAACGGCCCGACGTCTGGAACCAAAAACCGGAAGCTTTCATGGATTCGAGTTTTATCGCAGAGCTCGAGAAGAGCGGATTCATCAAAGCGCTCGCTCAACCATCGCGCTAGTTTGAAAATCCAAACAATTGGAGTAATGGAGTATGGGAGTACTGGAGTGATGGGTTTTGATCTATCCAACATCCAACACTCCATCACTCCAGCTAAAAACGGAGGTTTTCCCCTATGGCTAACATCAGCGGCCGTTACGCCGTTGTCGGTGTCGCCGAAACCAAAGTCGGAAAGCGGCCCGACGCCTCAACACACTCTCTTCACCTTGAATGCATCAAAGCTTGTCTGGATGACGCGGGGCTCAAGGCCTCCGACGTAGACGGTTTCATCACCAATCAGCCGCTCAACGATGCCCATCGGAGCTACGCGGTTCGCATGGCCAACATGGCGCGCATGCATCCAAACTATGCCACCGACCTCGCCCTGGGCGGAGCGACGCCGATCGCGATGGTGCAGAATGCGGTAATGGCCATTGAATCCGGCATGGCGAACACCGTTCTATGCGTGCATGCGCGCAAGCGCGGCACGCCTGATCCGACACCCGGCAATCCGATCCGCCACGGTGACGAACACTGGGAAGAGCCTTGGGGCCACTTTTCCGCGGTCGCGAACCATGCCTTCGCAGCACAGCGGCACATGTACGAATTCGGCACGACCAGCGAAGATCTTGCGCAGGTCGCGGTTGCGACGCGCAAGCACGCCTGCATGAACAACAACGCGACGATGCGAAAGCCGATGACCATCGCCGATCATCAAGCGTCGCGCTTCATCTGCGAGCCGCTCCGTTTGTTCGATTGCGCCTTGGAGTCGGACGGCGGCGGCGCGGTGATCGTGACGAGCGCCGAGCGCGCCCGTGATTTTCCCAAAAAACCTGTGGCTATTCTCGGCATGGGACAGCATCATCCTCACTTCAGCCTGATGGACGCGCCGACGCTTACGACCCTTGGCGGCAAGAAATCCTCCGAGCTGGCTTATAAAATGGCCGGCCTGAGCGCGAAAGATATGGATTTCGCCGAGATTTACGACTGCTTTACCATCACGACGATGATTACGTTGGAGGATTACGGCTTCTGCAAAAAAGGCGAGGGTAAAGACTTCGTCAAAAACGGGCGCATCGAAATCGGCGGCGAGCTACCCGTCAACACCCACGGCGGCTTGTTGTCCCAAGCGCACATCGAAGGCATGCTGCACGTGACCGAAGCGGTGCGCCAGTTGCGTGGCAACGAGGTGGAACCCGAGCGCCAGGTGAAAGACGCCAAACTCGGTATTGTCAGCGGCCATGGCGGCAGTTTGTGCATGCATGCGAGTTTGATATTGGGGGCATTATGAGCGAGACCAGCGACAGCCGTGGACGAAACATCAGGAAAGTCAGACCTTTTCTCGAGGAATTGGAAGCCAAACCTTTCTGGGCAAATCTGCGCGAACACAAGTTGATGGCGCAGCGCTGCAATTCCTGCGGCAAGTTTTTTACCTTTCCACCGCAAGGCTCCTGCCCGGATTGCTTGTCCAGCGATTACACCTGGACGGAGCTCAGCGGCAAAGGCAAAGTATATTCATTCGTAAACTACCACCGCGCCTGGCATCCCTCTTATGAAGGGAAGACGCCGTACAACGTGTCTCTCATCGATCTCGACGAGGGGCCGCGCTTGATCAGCAACGTGATCGATTGTCAGGTCGAACAGGTAAAGATCGGCATGCCCGTGCAGGTGGTTTACGAAGATAACGAGGATTATACGCTGCCCAAATTCCGACCGGCGTAGGAATT
>JBIOXP010000220.1:0-10109 GCA_044869705.1 Binatia bacterium
CACTTTTGTCCAATGGCTTCAATTGGACCAGCGCCTTCCCGAGCAATCCTTGCAGCTCGACCTTGCTGTATTGCTCGTCGAGGTTATCGGACCAATCGACCACCGGCCGCACCCGATGATGGCCATCCGCCTCAAACTTCGGCAGATACTCTTCGTAATCGACCGCTTTGTTGCTTTTTCTGCGGCGGATTTTTCCCAGCGCCGCGTTAACGGTCAGACGATAGAGCCAAGTGGAAAACTGGGAGTTGCCTTGAAACGATTTTGCTTTCCGATACACCGTCCAGAAAACATCCTGAATGACTTCCTCGGTGTCTGCCGGCTCGCCGAGAATCCGTAGGGCGACGTTGTAAAGCTTGACGGAATACAGATCGAAGACGGTCTCCAGGGCGGATTGATCGCCCGATTTGAGGCGTTCGATGAGTTCCGTCTGATCTGCCGTGTCAGGCGAGCGCCGCGCGATTTTGCTTACGTTGCGGGAACGGCGTTGTGTCTTTTGCGGGCGAACCGGCGGTGGGCCCCCGCACGATTCGCTTCTCACGGCCGGCATTTCTGATCCTGACAGCATACTCGTCTCCTCTTCCTCGTTGGCGAACATAATAAGCTACGAAAATTCACTTCCTGTTTACCGCCGTTTCCAGCAGAGCAGCGATAAAAGGGGAACAATTGATGATCCGCAAACTGTCTCGTTGGAAATGTGCCAATTCGTGCGCCGGTTCTGGCTGCATGAACGTGACTCCGGCCATATCCAGAATCACGGTACGATCGTGTTCTTGCCGGTGCCGTGCACAGGTGCGCTCGATCTCGGCAAAAGACTCCGAGGTTATCGTGCCGTCGAGGCGGAGCTTTACTAAATTCTTATTCTCAAGGAATTCGGTGATTCTGAGCATTCGTGGCCTCGTTTGTCCTTGGAAACTTGTGAGAGCAGCAGCTGTGCCAGATTGCTAAGTAGTGATTATGATGACAGTTTTCTTCGTAAGTCTGATTCCGATGCGGTATTTCGTTGTGAAATGTCGCGATGGTTGCGAAATATCGCAAAAGGGCATAGTTGTATCGCGTGAGCATCAATCCGGAGATAAGTGAACGTCGCCGTGCCTTGGAGATGTTGCGAGTGGTTTCGGAGGGCACTGCCTCTGTCACGGGCGGCGATTTTTTCCCGTCTCTAGTGCAGCACCTGGCTCGGGCGCTCGATGCGCGCTACTCATTCATCGCGGAATGCACCGATCCGGCAAAAACCACGGTTCGGACTTTGGCATACTGGCAGGGTGACAGGTTCGGCGCGGATGTCACATTCTTACTGAAAGGGACACCCTGCGAGAAAGTGATCGGTGGTGAGGTCTGCTGCTATCCGGAGCGGTTGCAAGCGCTTTTCCCCGAAGAGGCTGCGTTGGCTCGCCTCAATGCGCAAAGCTATCTCGGCGTTCCAATTCATGGGGCTTCCGACAAAGTCCTTGGGCACCTCGTCGTGATCGACGATAAGCCTATGGGAGACATGGAATACGCCCTGCCGATCCTGCGTATTTTTGCGGCCCGCGCAGGGTCTGAATTGGAACGGAGTCGAAGTGAGGCTTCGCTCAAGCGGAGCGAAGCGCGCCGGCGCATGTTGCTGGAGATCAACAATGCCATCGTCAGCAAACTCACACGCGACGAATTGTGGACCGCCATAGCCGATGCGATCGGTCGAGTGGTGGCCTTCGATCGGCTCGCGCTCGCTCTTTATTATCCGCAGGAGAATTGTCTTACGATTGTTAACTATGCGGGGCCCTATATACGCGACGACTACACGCCGCTCGGGCGTCGGCTCAAATTGAATGATAGCCCGGCCGGTCTTGCTTTCGTTTCGCGCAAGCCGGTGTTGCGGCGCGATTTGGAAAGCGAACGTTTGACCGGTTCCGAGGAGCGCGCCTACGGCCACGGGTTTCGCTCGATCTGTGCTTTGCCTCTGGTGGTACGAGATTTGAGCATTGGCGCGATTGCGCTCGGCAGCCTCAATCGTACGCAGTATTCCGAAAACGACGCCGATTTTCTGATGGAAGTGGCCAACCAGATCGCGATCGCAGTAGACAATTTGAGAGCACACGAAGAAACCGAAGCCTTGAAAGCGCGCTTCGAAGCCGAGGCGGTTTATCTCCAGGAAGAGATCAAAACCGAGCACAACTTCGAAGAAATTATCGGGCAGAGCACTGCGATTCGCGCGCTGCTGAAAAAGCTCGAGCAAGTGGCGCCCACGGACGCAACGGTATTGATCCATGGCGAAACCGGCACGGGCAAAGAGCTGCTGGCGCGCGCTGTGCACGATCGAAGCCGGCGCAAAACCCGACCGCTCGTCAAAGTGAACTGCGGATCGATCCCCTCGGGTCTGGTCGAGAGTGAATTATTCGGCCATGAGCGCGGCGCGTTTACCGGAGCGACACAACAGCGTATCGGGCGATTCGAACTCGCGCACGGTGGAACGATCTTTCTCGATGAGGTCACCGAATTGCCTCTCGAAACGCAGGTCAAGCTCCTGCGCGTCCTTCAGGAAGGCGAGTTCGAGCGGGTCGGCAGCAGCCGGACCAACAAGGTGGATGTGCGCGTGATTGCCGCAACCAACCGCAATTTGCAGGAAGTCGTCCGAAGCGGCGCCTTCCGCGCGGACTTGTTTTATCGGCTCAACGTATTTCCGCTTGAAGTTCCGGCCCTTCGGGAGCGTCGCGAGGATATTCCGCTCATGGTGAATTTTTTCCTGTCCAAATTCAGCAAGAGTGTCGGCAAGGAAATCCGCGGGCTGTCGCAAAAGTCGATGGAACGGCTGGTGCAGTATGGTTGGCCGGGAAATATCCGCGAGCTGCAAAACGTTATCGAAAGAGCCGTCGTGCTGGCCAAGGGCGCCATTGTGCAAATCGATGAATCGATGTTCCGCGCCGAAGCGAGCCCAGAGGAGTCAATGATCGAGACGCTGGAAAACGTCGAGCGCAATCATATCATTCGGGCGCTGCAACAAACCGATTGGGTGATTCATGGCAAAAAAGGCGCAGCCGAGCTCCTGGGCATAAATCCAAGCACGCTCCGCTCGCGCATGGATAAATTGGCCATCAAGAGAGGTACTTCGGCGAGCTAACCAGTATTCGCGGCAGGTTGATCCATGTTTTCGGAGCGACAGTAAAAACGCGAGTATCTCCTCATAACCTCACACCGTCACCTCCGAATGTTCTAATCGCGGCGTTCCAGCCGGAAATTCCGGCTGGATTCTCCCCGGTTAATCTTCGTCCGGGCGCGGGGGAGCAAAGAGGTTTGGGGCATTCTTGCTGGTAACTTTTTTTACCGGGCGCATGGAGCGGTTAGAAGTTAATTTTCCGATCGATGCATGCCAAATCATGATAAGTCGATACAGCAGGAAAAGCCCCAGTACGAAGCCGTATTGGGCCGGTCTTCGAATGTCAGCTTTCACCAGCCAATAGAAATGAATTACGCCGGCCAAAGCGGCGACATAGATTAGGCGGTGTAGTTTTTGCCACCGTTTGCCCAATCTACGGATCATGCCTGCCGTAGACGTCAGCGCCAGTGGAACCATGATGACGAAGGCGGTGAATCCCGCCGTTACATAAGGCCGCTTGACGATGTCTTTGCCGATCGCCTGCCAGTCAAAAAAATGATCGAGCACCAGATAAGTGGCGAAGTGCATGGACGCGTAGGCGAAGGCGAATAGACCGAGCATGCGGCGCAATTTGATCAGATCGTGCCAGCCGGTAAGTCGCCGGGCCGGTGTTACGGCCAGAGTTCCAATTAAAAAAATCAAGGCCCATGAACCGGTGAAGCGCGTTATGAAATCGATCGGGTTGACGCCGAGATCGCCGCTGTAGGCGGCGTATGCGAGTTGCCCGAAGGGAATCAGGCAAAGAAGAAAAATGAAAGGTTTGATCCGCGCCATCACTTTAGTGACTCACAATCAGACTAAAGACCCGATCAGTGTCTTTCCCGGCCGAACGCTGCGTGATCCGGACCCTAGACAAGAACATGGCGTAAGGAGCACGCCATCCCGGAAATTTCATCTGGATGCAAACGCGGCAGCACGAATGCTAATAGTATTTTTTCAGGTCCATTCCCTTGTACAGGCTCGCGACCTGCTCACCGTAGCCGTTAAACATCAAAGTTTTGCGGCGTAAAAACTCTCCGATGCGCCGCTCCGTTGCCTGGCTCCAGCGCGGGTGATCGACCTCGGGATTGACGTTGGAGTAAAAGCCATACTCTTGCGGCTGCATAGTGTTCCATGCGGTCTTCGGTTGCGATTGGACGAAGCGTACTTTAACGATCGATTTGATGCTCTTAAAGCCATATTTCCAAGGCACGACCAATCGGATGGGTGCGCCGTTTTGCGCCGGCAAAATTTCTCCGTACAGGCCCACCGAAAGAATCGTCAACGGATGCATCGCTTCATCCATGCGCAATCCCTCGGTGTACGGCCAGTCGAGAACATTGCCGAATATCCCGGGTTTCTGACCGGGCATGCGCTTGGGGTCCAATAACGTGACGAACTCAACGAACTTCGCGTTGCCTGTGGGCTCGGCTTCCTTGATCAATGCGCTGAGCGGGAAACCGATCCACGGAATGACCATCGACCATGCTTCGACACAACGAAGGCGATAAACCCGCTCTTCGAGTGGGCTGAGTTTGGTCAGTGCATCGATATCGAACGTCTTGGGCTTCTTGACCTCTCCCTCGATACTGACCGTCCACGGACGGGTGGTCAAATACTTGGCATTTTCGGCGGGATCGCCCTTATCCACGCCAAGCTCGTAGAAATTATTGTATGTCGTAATATCCTTGAACGAGTTTTGCTTTTCATCCGTGCTGTAGGAACTTTTCTTGACATTGGGCAATTTTTCCGCCGCGTATGCGCGCGCAGCGGGCCGCATCGTATCGAGCCCCCAAATTGCCGCGCCTGCTCTCAGTGTTGCTGCCGCCGTCGAGGCGATAAACTTGCGGCGGTTCAAGTAGACATCCTTCGGAGTTATTTCCGACGACTCGATATCCGCTGGTTTTTTGATGAGCATCTTCAATACCCTTCCTTCCTATCCGGGGAGAGGGGATCCGCTGCTATTTTCTCAACGAACAGTTGAGAATCACAGACTCGATTGTATATATGCCCTCCCTAGGTAACTGTAGCGGATTATGCCGTTTTTATCGATCAGCACAATGGTCGCCCATCCCTCCGATTGCCGATTGGGAGATCGGTGTTGCATTATTGTGAGTTGCACGGCAATCGTGCTTCACGGTTGTTAGATGACGCAGCAGCCTCGGTAGTTGCTCGACGAGCTTGCGCCGAGATCCGGGCCGAAGCGATGGCGGCCGCGACGATGCCTAGAATTTGAGCAGGAAGACTAATGCAGCCGGTCGGAAGGCGACGGGAGAGTTGCAAAGTCGCTCTCCGAATCGACTGGATGTGCGGATTTTTTAATAAACTCCACCAGTGCGGCACGGGCCAAATGATAGGCTTCTTGGCCGTTTTCGGAATATTCGAAGGCTAGCTTGCCGGCGGCCGCTACGAGTTCACTCAGGCTGGTTTCCAGTTTCGAGGTCTTGTTATTTTCCATCTGTTATCGGCTCCTTCGGCGGCGCGAGCCGCCGGGTCCTCCTAAATCATTAGACGCTTACGAAGACGAAATGTTTTACTGTTTTTCTGGAATGCTTAAAAATCATCCGGAGGACGAAAACCATAGAATGCCAGGCTTTGATTGCTGACGCGTCGTCGGCCGTGATGGAGAAATGGAGAAGTGGTGCTGGCGGGATATGCAAACATGAGGAAAGCAGGCATTGAACAACTCCAGGAATTCGCCGGTAAGTCGAGAGCGGGTCAATGGACAATTGATGTGTTAATCGTCCGGTGGTAACTCGGGAATCTTCTCTTGGACTTTTTGGAAGAGCGGGATTTGTTTAAAACGCTGATATTCTTCGTTGCTGATGTAACCGACGCTTGCTAACCGGGCAAGGATCAGGTTTCTCCGAGACATTATGTTCAGTTCTTTCGAGGTCCGCGGACTCGGCAGCAAGGCGGCCAGGGTGGCTGCCTCGATTGGATCGAGGTCAGCAGCGGATTTTTCGAAATAGAACCGGGCCGCCGCTTCTGCGCCGTAAACATTACGGCCCCATTCGACAATGTTCAGATAAATTTCAAAGATTCGACGTTTGGTTAATGTCTGCTCGATTTGCCAGGCGATGACGATCTCCTTGATTTTACGCAGAGGATTTTTGGACGGATTCAAGTAGAGGTTTTTTGCAAGTTGCATCGTAATGGTACTGCCGCCGCGATTGAAGCTCATGGTTTCCCAATCTTTTTTTAGAGCAGCCTTGAGCTCGTCGAGATCGACCCCCTTATGGCTGAAGAACGCGGCATCTTCACTCACCAAAATCGCCTTTTTCAAGTGATCCGAGATGGCGTCGTACGCGACCCAGACTTGCCGGCGCGGCGCGCGAATATTCTTTTGCCGATATTCTTCAGCGCGCAACTCCATCAGGGCGGAAGTTTTGGGATTGCGCTGGTTCAGGAGCGAGACCGTCGGCAAACTATGATAGAAATAAAAACAGAATCCGGCGAGGACGCTTATCAGGAGGCTTCTAAGCAGAACGCGTTTCATGGGCAGCCAACAGCGCGAGAGCTTTTTTGCTCAGTGCGGAAATCGCATAGCGCTCGGTATCGTCCAGCGAGACCCAGCACCATGGGCTTCGGGCCGGAAGCGTAGGACTTCGACATTCGAACAAATAGATCGGCGCCCGAATGCGCCGATAGGTGATGGCATGACGGATCTCACCAATCGACCGTCGCGTGGGCGAATCGATGGAAAAATCCATAAGCTCGCGCCGCAAGGCACGCACGGCTTCGCCTCGGCTTGCGGTCTCTCGGCCTGGTAGCTCCCATAGGCGCGCCAGCAATGTACCGGCGCTGCGACGCCGCAAAAGAATGTTGCCGGCCGAACGGACGATTCCCAGCGGCCAGACCACGTCAGCGAAGCTGATCTGCCGTACATGAGGAGCGGAAATCGAAACATGCGAGCGTGAGCGACAATCGCGTCCGAGCGGACATGTGCCGCAGTCGGGTGTTTTGGGCGTACAGAGCGTCGCCCCTAACTCCATCAATGCCTGATTGATATTGCCCGGCCGCTTCCCGGCCACGAGCTTCGTTGCCGCGGCGCGAATTTCTGTTTCGTTGCGCGTCGAATCGAGCCGTCCCAACACTCGTCGGACATTGCCATCGATGGCCGGAAAATTTTTGCCGAACGCGATGCTCAAGATCGCGCCGGCGGTATAATCTCCGATTCCCGACAACGCGCGAAGTTGGTAATACTCCTTAGGAACTTTACCTCGATAATCCTGTATGATCTGGCGTGCGGCGGTTTTCAAATTTTCGGCGCGCCGGTAGTAACCCAATCCAGCCCAGGCATGCAACACGCGATCGAGGGGCGCTCGCGCCAATGCCTCGACAGTTGGAAAACGCGACAAGAACCGCTCGTAGTACGGGAGTACTGTCTTCACTTGGGTCTGCTGCAGCATTGTCTCGGAGACCCAGATCGCATAAGGATCGGTGGTTTTTCGCCACGGCAGATTACGCTGATTGTGTTTGTACCAGGTGAGAAGTTTTCGGCGTACCGTGGGGAAGTCTTTTGCCGCCATCACAACTGTTGAGCGCGGTATCAATTAGGGGCACTGTAGTCGAAATTTGTCTGAAGGAAAACAACTCTCTCGATAATGCCGATTCTCTTTGGCATTTTAACCTCTGTCTGTTTTGCGATGGCGAGTCTTTTGGCGCAGCGCGGTTATCATGCCGGGCAGACGCCCTGGGGCGCCTGGATCACCATCGCAGCAAATTGCGTGTTCTTGCTGGCAGCGCACTTTTTTCTGAACTCCGAGACGCAATGGTTGGCGCGCGATAATCTGATTTTCATTGCCGTTGGGCTGTTTGTGCCGGGAGTCACACGGGTGCTGAGCTTTCGCGGTATCCGCACGTTGGGCAGCTCCATTACTTCGACCATCGTGAACACCACGCCCATGTTCTCGACGATTTTAGCGATACTGATTCTCGGCGAGCGGCCCCCACCTATGGTTCTACTCGGCGTGCTCCTGACCGTCGCCGGTTTGGCGGCAGTTTCCTGGAGCCGGCTCGAGACTTCGTACAAAAAGACGGAATTGATCTATCCTTTTTCTTGCGCGCTATTGTTCTCGATGAAGGATATTGCCGTGCGCTGGGGATTGGCGGGCGGCGGAGGACAACCCGTTTTCGCCGCCGGCATTGCCGCTCTGACCTCCACCCTGGAGATATTTCTCATTACCCGCTATGCGCAGGGAAAAAAATTTGCATGGCCTCCGGCCGCTATTACAGGGTGGTTTCTCGCCTCGGGAATTTTTACCGGTGGTTCTTTCTTGTTCATGTACCTCGCTTACAGCATGGAGCGGGTATCGATCGTGGCGCCGCTCATCAATAGCTACACCGTGTTTGTTTCGCTCCTTACGCCGGTCATGGCGCGTGACATTGAAACCGTTACCGGACGCAAGCTCGCCGGCGCCGCGCTCGTCGTGGCCGGGATATTCGCGGTGTCGTTGGGCAAAGATTGAGGCGAGTCGAACGGCCGAGGGCACAAGACTAAGAATGAGGAAAGATCTCTCACGAAGGTTATCCTGAGCCCACCGAAGGATTCGAGATGACACAGCGAACGGTCCGCAGCTTAGCGCTCGATCTGCTGTGCCAAATAATTTTGATATCCGACTTCCTCGATCTGGTGCAGTTGGGTCTCGATCCAATCCACATGCTTCTCTTCGTCGACGAGAATATGCTCGAGTAGCTCGCGGGACGCATCGTCCGACGCTTCCATGCACGTCTTGATACCGGGGCGCAGAATTGCAAGCGCTGCGATTTCCAACCCGAGATCGTTTTCCAGCTGCTGTTTTATCCCGCTTCCCACCATGATTTTATCGTAAGTGGACATATTGGGCGTCGCTTCAAGAAACAAGAGTCGCTCGATGATGCTATCGGCATGCTTCATTTCGCCGATGGATTCGTCCCACAAGACTTTCTTGAGCTTGCCGTAACCCCAGTTCTCGCACATCTTGGCGTGAATGAAGTATTGATTGATGCCGGTCAACTCTTTGCGCAACACTTGATTGAGAACGGCGATGACCTGTTCATTTCCTTTCATGAATCATCCCTTTCCTTAGACGCTCCGATCCGCTCGACGTCCCGTATCACCTCTAACGGCCCGTTCCTCCGACGGTCAAAGTTAAGCTGGTCTCATCGTTCTGTTTGCCGATGGCGACCATCAAGGTTTTTGCCTCTTTGCTATAGGCTAACGTGGCGCCGCCGGCGCGCAGGCTGGCCCCGGGCTGCCAACCGCGTGCGGGCAGCTCTCGTTGATAGAATTCGACAATTCTATCGCTCGCCATTTTGCCATGGTAGCTAGCCTGGCCGGCGCCGAATCCGAAAAATTTCATTTCCACTGGCGCCTCGGAGCTCTTGGTCATTGACTTAGGCACGGGCACCGCGATGCCCGCAATGGTGTCTTCGTAAGATCCGCCGCAAGCTGAAAACCCAAATGCATAGAAGAGCGCGATGCCAATGACGCGGAGAGGGAAATTCTCTAATTGCCTGCGCATCATCTCTCGCCGTTTGAGTACACCAACTATGCCCGACGATCAACGGAAAAAACTTTAAGAGCCCGGTTCCGGTGGAATCGGCAAGCCGAGAAAATACCAAAGAATGAGCAGGGCGACGCCGACGAATTCCGGCAGTGCCGGCGAGATGTGAATAAGCGCGCCGCCGAGAATCCCACCGAGCGACGAGCCGATAAACCCGAACGAATTGTAAATGCCGCTTGCGGTACCACGGCCAGCGGTGGGTATTCTCTGGCTCAGAAACGCGGGGAGAATCGGTTGGTACAAGCTGTAACCGAAGAAGAACGCGCCGCCGCTGACGTAAAGAAGCAGGTCGTAATGGGCGCCGAAGAGATAGACCGCGTAACCCAGGGTAACGGTGAGCCAGCCTAGCAAAATCGGCACACGAAACCGTCCTAACTTTTCGGCGCGGCGCATATAAGGAAAGACCAGGAACACGCTGGGCAAGAAAATAATCATGTAGACTTTCCACA
>JBIOXP010000221.1:0-5389 GCA_044869705.1 Binatia bacterium
GGAAACTTTACGCCAATCAAGGCTCGTAAAGATCTCCTCTATCATTGATTGGTAATCGTTTTCCCAATCGGGGTACTCGATCATCGGATCGAAGTGAAAACCGAGTCGATAGCCGGCCTGCTGGCAGCGACGCGCTGCCGTCAGCCGTTCGGCAAATGATGCCGTTCCGTGTTCATCCCTCTCGATCACCGGCTGCGGATTCATTGACCAGGCCATGACGATTCGGCCATTTGGATCAAGATCGAGTAAAGTGTCGACGCAATCGCTCTTCGTCTTCAACTCCAGCAACACATTGGGCTGCTCGGCAAAGTACGGAATCAATTCGCGGACAATTCCCGTGTATGGCTCCAGCGCGAGACTATCGGTGATCTCCCCCGTCCCAATGCGAAAGAATAGCCCGCGATGTTTTCGCAGCGTGCGATCGGCTTCATCGATGAGATCTGCGATGTTGCTGAAGACTTTGAGCCAAGCATTGTCCAATAGATACTCTTGCAGATAACAGTAGCTGCAATCCATCGGGCAATTACTCGCGAAATTGATGACAAAATAGTTGCAGCAAACCTGACCGTCACTACCGGGGCACTTCTTAAAGAACTCGCCCTTGTGCCGAGTCACAAAGAGTCTCCGTTTTGCCGTGCCGAACTGATCAACAGTACGGCCCTTCGTCGCAGCGAAATGCACGTCCTCCACAATCCTAACGGGGACATGTGGCAGCGTCGAACGCAAGTTGTTGAAGACCGAACTCGACTCGGAACCACGCTCAACCACTAATTCATCCGGAACAAAGCAATTCATATTATGTTTGCGCTTGCCCGATCCCTCCCGATAGCAGCTCGAAAATCGCCGCCGTAGGGCGGAGCGACAGGACGGCGCTAAGCTTCGCAACGAGCTCGCTGAGCTCAGCAAGGCTACCGGCTTGGAACTCAACCTTCAGCTGACCGCCCTCCAGGCCTGGCACAACACTGAAATGAATTTCTGGACGCAGCTTCAGGGCATTTATATAAGTGCGGATCTGATCTTCCGTCTGGGCCAAACGCGGGTATCTTCGGCGTCTGAGTTGCTCTTTGACGCGCTTCAATCGATCGGCGCGGCCCAGTCGTGGATCTGTGCTCGCATCGTAAATCGATCTATCCGAAAGAACATTTTGGATGGATTTGCCCTCTCTAAGCGCAATCTCCTCAAGCCAATCCATCATTTCGCGCAGGTTATTTTCACTGATTTTAAGGCTCACTGCGAGCGTTCCCAGCGCCTCCCGATCCGCCGGCGCCCAACTTAGCCAGCGCTCCACAGTGTGCCGGTGAAATCCCCTCTGATTCGCGTAAGTCTGGATCTCGGTCTCTCCCATTCGGTTTCTCCTGCTCGAATTGTGCGACAAGGGCTTCCAGGGTTCGCGCCTCTTCCTCTCGCCCTCGTTTTCGAGCGCCGCCGGCGACGATCGCTACCTTCTGGCGGAGTATCTCGAGCGCAGCCGCCTCTTGTCTGTCGTCCAAATTCGACGACAGTATTTTCTGCAATGCTAAAATCCGGTAGCGATCCATTCCCCATACGGATCGCGACAACTGATCGGCGTGGCCGCCGCGCTTGATTGTCAGCCGGTCGGGGATCAATGGGACCTGGTGTTGCGCGCTGATCCGAAGCCAAAGATCGTAATCTTCGCACACCGGGAATGCTTCATCAAAACCGCCGGTTCGTTCAAACAACGCTTTGGTCATCATCACGGCTGATGGACTGACGAGACAAAGCTCCAGACTCCTAGTGAAAATGTCACCGGACGGTTTTTGATGAACCGCCCTGCGATTAACCCGAACCCCATTGCGATTCCAGATCTCGTCTGTCTGGCAGATGTGAATTTCCGGGTGCTCGTCCATAAAACGAGTTTGTCTCTCGAGCTTACTATTAAGCCAAACATCGTCCGAATCCAGGAACGCTATATAGTGACCGCGAGATTGGCTCACGCCAAAATTACGCGCCGCGGATACCCCCCTTCTTTCTGTGACAAAAAACTGCAGCCGTGATGTCAGCTTCGCTAATTCGCCCGCTGTAGCATCGGTGGATCCGTCATCAACGACAATGAGCTCGAAATCGCGATAACTTTGCGTCAGAACCGAATCGACTGCTTCTGCGAGCAGAGGCCAACGATTAAAAGTTGGAATGACTACGCTGACGCGCGGTATCATATCGCTAGGCCAGTCTACCTGATTAGCATACTCGAATGAGCTTAGATGAAAGACTCCACTTTCTTAAAAAACTGATCCACCATCATTTTGGCCACCCCGTTCAACATCCGCTGTCCGACACTGGCGATCAACCCGCCGACTTTCGCATCCGTGCTGTACTTGAGCACTGTTTGTCCACCAGCTTCTTCTAAATCGATCGCCACATCCCCTTGCATAAAACCCGGCCCGCCCGCACCTTGACCGCTCAAAACGTAATGCGATGGAGGCTGTTTGTCCTTTATCGAAATCTTTCCCTTGTACGTACCTTTCACGGATGCCACGCCCACTTTCATCACCGCCTCGAACTGATCCGGCGCCACTTCGTTCATGCTTTCGCAGCCCGGCATGCACTGCGCCATGACCGTTGGATCCAGCAAGACATCCCAAACTCGCTGCCGAGGCGCCTTGAACGTATAACTTCCTTCAATCTTCAATTTCTCCTCCTCCGTTAGATGTACTTGCGGCGCGCGACCAAGTGAATAATCGACCGCAAAAAGATAGCTTTCAGTCGATGAAAAAACAACACTCGACGCCCGACGATTTCTGCCGAACCTCGCATATTTGATTGAATCCGATCTCCAGCTTAGCTAAAATTTCGTGAATCGATGAGACACCGACTCACTGCCCTGCTGCTAAGTCTCGCTTTTGTAGCTCTCCCCGGCCGTATTTTTGGCCAAACAAGCGATGCCAACGAAACATTCGCAAAAGCTTACGCACTTTACACGAAGGGCAAATCCTCCGACGCCAAAGAGCTTTTCGAAAAAATCAGCGATGCCAAATTCCGTTTGGCTGACTACAGCCAATACTATCTTGCCGTCATCAATTACGACCTAGGCAATTGGGACCAAGCACGCCAGACCCTGATCCAGTTGAAACAGCGTTTTCCGCATAGCATTTGGACTCAAGCCGCGACTCTGCTCCAAGCCAAAATCGACATCGCGGAAAAAAATTATGGCTCCGCGGAAGACGCGTTACGTCAGCTTAGGGCAGAAAAATCGATAAGACGTGAGATTAGCGATGAAGCGCTCTATCTGCAGGGACAGATTCAAGAAGCGCAAGGCGATCCGATCCGAGCTCACGCGCTGTACAATATGGTCCGCGATTCCGCACCGCATTCTCGCTGGGCAGCGGCGGCCAGAAAAGCGCAAATCGGTCTACGTCAAAGATTTCCGGATTTCTTCACGTTCCAGACGATCGACGCTTTAGCTGCAGAGGCAGACCGCTTGGCGCGTGAACGCCAGAGCATTGAGGCTGAGACTTTATATAAAAAGCTTCTGAACAACGCTACAGATCCTACCGCTCGGCTGACTTACTTGACCAAGCTAGCGAATCTATTCCTGTCGACCCGCAGCAGAAACGACTCCATGCCGACGCTGGAGTTAATTGCGCGAGATTTTCCCGAGACGCCGGAAGCCGCGAAAGCGCTTTATCAGATCGGCCAGATTTACTGGAATCGGCATGAAAACGCACAGGCATTAGAATACTTCCAGTTGGTATTGGAAAAATATCCGACCAGCGAGTCCGTCGATCGCGCGCGTTTTGCCGCCGCCGACATTCATGAGTATTTCGGCCGACGGCCCGAGGCAATCCAGCTCTACAGTGACATCATTAAGCTATCTCCTGGAAACCAAATTCGTGACGATGCGGCATGGCGCTTGGCCTGGTTGTATTATCGGGCCGGCGACTTGGTCGCCGCATCGGAAACCTTTAGCTCCCTGGCAAAACAGTCCGGCAACGGTTCGTTTGGTACTGCAGCTCTTTATTGGCAAGCACGGATTGCCGAAAAATCGGGTGAATATGACACGGCTCGGCAGACGTATCGGCAAATCACGACAACGGCTACAGAATCGTATTACCAAAGCCTATCGTGGCGCGCTCTGCAGCGACTCGGTGATCCTGGAGAGGAGCCGAAATGGGTAGTGGCGAGCTCCCTGCCGCAACCCGATGACCCGCCGATCCCGCCGGAGCTGGCGTTTCATCTTAGCCGGGCGCGCACTCTTAGTTCTTTGTCCTTGCAAAATCTGGCGCTGGCAGAGTTGGACGAAATCAACCGCGCGGCCAAACCCAGTGACCGCATGCGCGCCTTTCTCATGCGCGAATATTTCAAAACCGGCGGGTATGCTCGCAGCCTGCAGCTCGCAAATCAGCTACCCACCTCGCGCCGCGACCGTGAACCCTATCGGTATCCGTTGGCATTCTGGCAATTGATTCAACAGAAGGCCCAGGAACGCGGGCTCGACCCTTATCTCGTTCTCGCACTTGTCCGTCAGGAAAGCTTGTTCGACACTCGTGCGCGATCTCCAGCCGCGGCTCTGGGGTTAATGCAGCTCCTTCAGCCAACCGCTGCGCGCGTCGCCAAGCAAATCGGCATTGCAGTGCCGTCGGCGGAAATGCTTTTTGACCCGGAGGTAAACCTCACTCTCGGCACGCAGTATTTAAAGGATTTGTTGGCGCGCTATTCGAACAATCGCCAGAAAGCGATTGCCGCCTACAACGCCGGCGAATCTGCCGTCGATCGCTGGGAGCGAGAGATTCCCACCGAAGACATTGAGGAATTCGTTGAACGGATCCCGTATGTCGAGACACGCGGCTATGTCAAGCTCGTCCTTCGGAATCAGCAAATCTATAAAGGCCTTTACGACATTCAAAAATGATGAGGCGCGGTTCTCCCCTGATTGGCGTTACCGCCGACTCGGAGGACAGCCCCGAGCGCGAGCCGCGATTTTTCCTATTACAGCGCTACTTACATCCACTGACCGAGTCCGGTGCCACAGCGCTGATTCTGCCGCCGATGACACGTACGGAGTCGCTTCGCAGGGCGGTTAACCTGCTTGATGGGCTAGTGATCACGGGAGGAAATTTCGACATTCATCCAAGTTACTACGGTGAAAAACCGATCGCCGCATTGGGCGTCATGAAGCGTCAGCGCACTGAATTCGAGCTGGAAATTGGCGCCGCGGCCCTGCGCAAAGATCTGCCTGTTCTCGGTTTATGCGGGGGGGAGCAAGCCCTCAATGTGGCACTGGGGGGCTCACTTTACCAGGATATCGCCACGCAACTGCCCGCCGCGCTGGCACACGAACAAAGCGAGAAAAAAACCTACGGCGGCCACTACGTCGACATTGTCCCTGGCACACGTCTCTACACCATCGTTCAACGCGGCCGTATAGAGG
>JBIOXP010000222.1:0-21620 GCA_044869705.1 Binatia bacterium
GTAGCTGAAGAATTCGGATTTCCTCGTTCGTCTGGGCCGCAGTTGACATTGACGTCTGCTTCCCTACATCGACGCTAACAGACGGGCGGACGTTATGTTGCATATTCGATAAACTCGTAAATACGGGTTCGGCGGACTTTTGTTTTTCCGAAACAGAAACCGAGAATGATAGATTATTTGCCAGCTCGTTTATTTTGGGACAGGTGCTTTGTACGGCCATCAATACGGCTTTTGTTCGGGTCCCCAGAATTCCATCCACTGGCCCTGAATCGAATCCGGCACCGCGCAGCGATCTTTGAACCATCTGAATATCTTTCCCGGAAGCGGGAAGTTTCAGATCCAAAGCTCTGGCTTCTGCTTGAGCAGAGTTTTCAGCCATGGAGTTCCATGCCGCGCAACTGGTTTGTAAGCGACCGAATGCGGCTCTAGTTTTCGCGCCCGGAACACCGTCGGTTAGACCCGGGTCAAATCCCACATCTTTCAGCCTGATCTGTAGTTGCCGAATTTCCTCGTGAGTCAATCCGCGCACCGCAGTCATCGCGAGGGGTGGGTCTGAAATCTCCAATATCGGAGCCGGAACAATTTCAGCAGCCGGCGCAGCACTAGCTGTTTTGCCGGCTTCGGTTTCTGAGTTGTCGGAGATGGCACAACCTGTGATCACCGCAAGGCAAAAAGGGAGAAACAAAACCGTCCTGTTCACTCGCTGTACTCCTTTCGTTTGCAGCGATCCTCGTTGAGCAAGTGATGTGCCGCGGCGACCGAAGACAAAGCGGGTTCAAAAGATCCCTTATCCTGCCAGTAATATCCAACGAACCTACCGACCTTGCGGGGGTAAAAACTAGGAATCATCGGACTCTTAGTGTAAATCATGTGAGCATGAGGAAGATTACGCCTGCGGTCGTTAGTGAGCTGTCTTTGGAAAGGAAGACGTGAAGAAATCATTAACTCTACTAAACACAGTGCTCCGAGAGTCATCGGCGATTCTTTGCGCCCTCGCTATTGTCCTTTTATTGATTAGTGGCTGTGCTCAAACCGTGAAGCATGATCAAGACGCCGCGGCCCGACGCGCCATCGAATTTGCCCAAGCAGCATTCGTCGACCAGAGACTCGACAAAGCTTATGAACTGCTTTCCCCAGGGGGTAAGCGTCACCTGTCTTTGGAAAAATTCAAAGAGACCGTCAACCGGATGCATAGTCGAGGGTTTCCTACGAAAGTCACCGCGAAAGAGTTTCAGCCGATGCCCGGCGAAAACGCCATCTGGATATATTTGGTTGGCCAAAATTCCGAAGATCAGTTCGGCTACCGGCTAACTATGGAAGCGGACAGGCCTGGAGATTATGAAGTCTTGGCGTTCGACAGCGGTGTTGTGGGCAGAATGTTTTCACCTTTGAGCGAGAAGCAGCCATTCAAGACGACATTCAGCACGCATTGATGAGGCCCGGTATTAAGAACTAGGAAGGTAGGACAATGAACCACCGACATCGGTTTCTATTCAACGGCTGGGTGGCGAGGCTATTTGTTTTTGTAGTGAGCGTTGGATTACTCGCCCTTACCGAATTCTCATTTGCGCAAGACAAACCCCGAGACCGAGCGAGCCGTCCGTTGATTCGTGTACCGACCCATTTGACGCTCGAAGAAGCGCGTATCATTATCGAAGCGGCCAAATCGGTCGTGCAAGCGGAGAATGGTCGCGCGGCAATTGCTGTCGTGGATTTTAACGGTAATCTGGTTTCCCTGGATTCCATGGACGGCACTTCGGGATTTTGGGTAAGATTCGCCGTCGGCAAGGCTATGGGAGCCGCCACGCTGCAGCAGAGCACCGCCGAATCGGCAGATCAGCTACAAAGCAATCCGCAACGTTTCCATAGCGCGCTGAGTCTGATGCAAGGACAACTCATTCTCATTCCGGGCGGGTTGCCGCTCGTCATCAATAATGTCATTGTCGGCGCGGTCGGAAGCGCCGGCCATCGCGGCGAAGGCGACGTGCGCGCGGCCAAAGCCGGTGTTGCTGCGTGGGAAAAGTACCGGCAGAGCAAACGCGCCGACGGTGTCGACAAATGACTTGATGTCATTGGAGGAAAACATGCCAGCGGAGTTCATCGATATTTTGAAGCTGGAAGCATTGGACATCGGCCACAGCAAGAAAGTACTTTTCAGCTCGGATCATTTTCACACCTGGATACACGGCGATTATCCCGGTACCAAAGGACCGATGCATAAGCATACGGCGGATCAGCAATTTTATTGTGTGCAGGGTCAGTGCACGTTTCATTTTCCTGACGCTCCCTCTCGGGCGCTCAACCCCGGCATGCTGGTGACCATTCCGGCAGGGCAGCTTTACCAGCTCGACAATACCGGAAGTGAGTACATGATTCTTCTGGGCGCGCGTGCCGAACCTGCCCGTAATCCGCGTTTCAACGCCGCGGGAAGCGAAGTTGGGCACGGCGATTTCGCCAAAAAAAATCTCGACAAGATTACAGCACCGGAACAAAAGAAGGAAAAGGCGCGTCGGGAATTGTGATCGCAATTGAAGTTTTCGAGCGACTGAGAACCGATCTGTAAGCAGCCCAAGAATTTTCTAAAAGGAGCGAGATATGGCCGCAGTCCAAAGACTCCCCGTTTTCGAGCAATTCATCCAGGACCTCCGCCTTACGTGGGCAGAGATACCGGATGCCGAAGCGCGCATGAAAAAAGGCCAAAAGTTGCTCGAAGGATTGGTTAAAGATTCGAGCTTGCGTCAAGCTGCAAAAAAATGGCCCTCGACAGAGGGGCGAAAGAATCTGCTTTTTTACGAAGATCCCGATTACGGTTTTGCGATTAATGGAGTCGTACGCCTACCCGGGCGTAAAGGCAACATTCACGATCACGCGCATTCATGGACGGCCTATGGAATCCTCGATGGTACCGAGAGCCTTGAGCGCTATCGCCGTCTCGACGATGGAACCAAGCAAGACTATGCACGGCTGGAGCTGGAAAGCGTCACGCAAGGTACCCCCGGCAAAGTCGATCTGGTACCCCCGTTCGACGCCCACGCCGAGCAAGGCGGGCCGACAAGATCAGTTGCCGTCATTCTGCGCTCCGAACGTGTCTCGGGTAAAGTGCTGCAGGGAAGCTACGACTTGGAGACCAATACCGTCGCTCGCATCGACGGTCCGACGAATATTCCGTACGAAATCACCGGCTAATTTCACGGGCGTGCCATGAAAACACGCAGGAAGACGAAATCAATTTCTCCGTGCTTCGTCTCTGCGGTGGAGTTATCTTTGGCAGTCGAATTCTTTGAAGCTACGCTCGCTCCAAGGCGGCGGCGAGATCGCCGATAAGATCGTCGGCGTCTTCAATTCCCACGGAATAGCGGATCAGATTGTCTCTAATTCCTACCAATAAGCGCTCTTCCGTGCTTAGCTCGTAAAAGCTCATCAGCGCGGGCTGCTCAATCAAACTTTCCACTCCGCCCAATGACGGCGCAATCTGGGGAATCCGACACGCGTCGACGACGCGCGATGTGGCTTCGAGATCACCGGCGATTTCAAACGAAACCACGCCGCCGAAGCCGCGCATTTGCCGGCGTGCCACGTCGTGCTGGGGATGGCTTGCAAGACCGGCATAGTGCACGGCTGTAACCCTTGGATGAGCAGCCAAGAATTCCGCAAGTGCCTGTGCATTCGAGTTTTGCCGGGCTATTCGTAGAGCGAACGTCTTCAAACCTCGGACGAGCAGATACGCACCGAGGGGATCGATGATGGCACCGGTCACATGCTGCAGCGATCGAATTCCGTCGACGAGTTCCACCGAACCGAGTATCGCTCCAGCCAGTAGGTCATTGTGACCGCCCAAATATTTCGTCGCGGAATGCAGAACTATGTCGATGCCGAATTCGAGCGGACGCTGGTTGTAGGGCGTGGCGAACGTCGCATCGATCAGAGTTTTCACGCGGTGCCGCCGGCCGATTGCGGCGAAGCGCTCCATGTCGACGACACGATTGTAAGGATTAGTGGGTGACTCGCTCACCAGTAAGCGGGTCGTCGGCCGAATGGCTTCTTCGATGGCATCGTAGTCTCCCGCCGGTACGGTGGAAACCTCAATGCCGTAGCGGTGCAGCGTTTGGGTCAAGAACTGCCGGGTGCGGCGGTACGAGTCGTCGGTCACGACAACATGAGAATTGTGCGACAGAACGGCGTAGACGGCGGTAGTGACTGCCGCCATCCCGCTGGAAAACAGCAGGCAATCCTCTGCGCCTTCGAGAGCGGCGAGCTTCTGCTCGGCGATGCGCTGGGTCGGATTTCCATACCGGCCGTATTCTTCACGCTCGATCCGCCGCTGAAAGTGATCGTGCAACTCACGCGTATCGGTGAAAGTATACGTCGCCGTTTGGATGATTGGCGTCGCGAGCGAGTTGCCGAGCTTGGGGCGCGGCTCCCCCCCATGAACTGCCAATGTGCTGAAACCGAGTTTTTTTCCACCGTTGTTGATCGCGTTGACCATGGAAGTTTGACCGGCAGCGCACGACCTCGTGCCGCCACTAGGATTTTGTCGCTCGCCCATTACTTTTCCAGCAACCGGACTCGCTCAATGTAGCGCGAAATGGCATCGTTGATCTGCCCGGGATCAGCGCTCACCTCCACGGGCCGGTTTGGAAAAGATCCCTGAATTCCGGGAAGCGTTCCCGCATGATAAGCGATTTTTTGGTCTGCGAATTTAAGGCCGTTCGCGGTGGAAATCACTACGACTCGGTCGTTTCCATGAATGACTTTGCGCTCGACCAGTTTTCGGAGCGCCGCCAACGCAACACCGGTATGAGGACAATTGAACATTCCGGTGCGATCCGCGCGCGCCACTTCCTCCGCAAGTTCCAACTCCGACGCCTGTTCGACAACGCCGTTGAATCGCTGCAGCGTCGCGATCGCTTTTCGGACACTCACCGGATTACCGATCTGAATCGCACTCGCCAATGTCTTGCGGGCGGTTACCGGCTCAAACTCCTCGAAGTTGTTGAGATAGGAACGATACAGCGGGTTCGCGTTTTCGGCCTGTGCAACACAGATGCGCGGCAGCTTCGAAATCAACCCGAGATCGTACATCATCAGAAATCCTTTGCCAAAGGCGCTGACATTGCCGAGATTGCCGCCCGGCAAAATGATCCAGTCCGGGACTTCCCAGTCGAACTGCTGCACAATTTCAATCGAGATGGTCTTCTGTCCCTCGATGCGTAAGCTGTTCATCGAATTGGCGAGATAAATATGCTTGTGCTTGGTGACTTTCTGAACGGCCGCCATGCAGCCGTCGAAATCCGTGTCGAGCGACAAGACCAGAGCGCCGTTGGCCAAAGGCTGGACCAATTGCGCAGGCGCAACTTTATCGCGCGGCAAAAAAACCACCGTCGGAATACCCGCCGCAGCGCCGTAGGCCGCCAAGGAGGCCGAAGTGTCGCCGGTCGAGGCGCACGCCACCGCATCGATGGGCTCGCCATTGGCAATCATCTGATTGACGACTGAAACCAGGACGGTCATGCCGAGATCCTTAAAGGAACCGGTGTGTGAGTTGCCGCACTGTTTCACCCATAAATCTTCCACGTGAAGCTGTTTGCCATAGCGATTGGCCCAGAAAAGATTGGTATTACCCTCGCAGGTTGAGACGATGTTTTCGTTGTCAATGAACGGCACGACCCATTCTTTTTTCGCCCAGACCCCCGAGCCGTAAGGATATGCGTTCTGGCCGACCCGATCGTCGAAAAGCTTGATCCAAGCTCCTGCGGCTCGGGTCTTGAGCGCCTCCATATCATGGCGAACTTCGAGTAAATCACCGCAGGTCGGACAGCGATAAATAATTTCGAGTAAGCTGTACTGGCCCGGGCAACCCTTAATGCACTGAAACCATGCCTTGTAGGTCATCTTAAGATCTCCGCCAGTTAGCGAGCTCGCTTGCAGCTTTGGACGCTATGGATTTGCGTCAATCCAGGTCTTCGCCAGATTGACGACAAATCTCTCCGCGTCGTCGCTCGTCTTGAACCGATCGGTTAAACCGCCGATCGTATGTGAATATCTCTGTCCTTCGGCCTTCCATGTGATTTCCGCGCCGGGACTCCATTCCTTATTACTCGGGTTCAAATTCGCGAACGCGACGATCAGCCGGTCCTTATAAAAAACATTCGCCATATACGTCCGAGGATTATAGACAGGTCGCGCAGTGATTGCCAATCACGGCGCCTCGGATCTCACGTTGTAAAGTTTTCATGCATTTTTGCATCCTCGCATTCTGATCTGGCTTTGAAACATACTGATCTTGACCGGCCCGGTGGAAAACCTCGACGAATTGAACGGGCATCTTGATCCTCGAGACGGAAATCGATCGCTTCCGACATTGCCCAAAAGTCCCCTCAGGTCATTATTTTCTTCAATGGCTTGACGGTTGCGTTTTTGCAATCGCACGCAGTTTCGGAATCACGTCCAAGATCACGGAGGTCAATTTGTCTATCATCATCGAGCCGACCGACAGCGACCTCATACAAAATCTCAGCAAAGAGATTATTCGAGACGGAGAGAAAAGGCTCATGCTCGCCGTTTTGGAGAATGCCACCGAGGACTTTCAAAAATATGTCCTCGCGACGGATCCGCGCGGAAAACAACTATTCCAAGACGCAGAAGATTGGATCATGGACGCCGACGACCCCTCGTTCTTTTCGTTCCAGAGTATCTGCGACCACCTCCATCTCGATCCGGGCTACATGAGGCACGGTTTTACGCGCTGGAAGACCGCGAGATTGAGCCGACAGGTGAGCGACTGCGTGAAGATTCCGAACCGCCGGGTCGGTTGAGTTCTTCGGGTTGTTTCTCACCGTTGTGTAAGCCGTCAGTATCGGATACGTTTTCTCCATGAGTATCCCGATCAGTTCTGAATTGGATGATCTAAAACGCGAAGTCGCCGCGGCCAACCGCGTGCTCGCGAATCTTGGCTTGGCAACCGGTCTTACCGCGGCTCTCGGACACGCCAGCATGCGCGTTCCGTCACAGCCGCACCATTTCTTCGTCAAAGGGAGAGAGTATGAATTCGATGCCCTGGCGATCATGGAACCGGAAGATATGGTGATGTGCAACACGGACGGCTATTTGGTTGCCGCTCGTGGTGGTCTGACCCAATGCTCGGAAGTAAAAATACACGCGTGTATCTACAAATTGCGACCCGACGTGAATGCAGTTGTGCATGTCCATCCGCGCTATACAATCTTGATGAGCGTGCTCACCGGAACGCTTAAACCGATGCGCCAAGAAGGCGCACAACTACTGCGTCGGCCACTGCCGATTTATCCTCACGTAAAAACAATTCAGAGCGACGATGAAGGTATGGCTGTCGCCAATCTTTTGGGAACTGAAGCCGCGATGTTGCTTCGCGGCCATGGGGCCGTCACTACCGGGAAAGATGTGTCCGAGGCAGTCATGAGCATGGCGCATTTAGAAGAACAGGCACGGATGAATTACCTCGCCTACTGCGCAGAAGGAAAGGACTATCCTTGTCTGAGCGACGATGTCTTGGATGAAATGCTCAATCGAACACCACTGTACGAGCAGCCGCATTTTAAAGATGTCCTCAAAGGACGCGAGCCTCAACGCGATGGAACATGGAATTTTCAAAAACGCGCCGCTACGCATCGATCGCAGTGATCGCGTCGATTTAGGGGTTACGTACGGCGGCAGACGAGTAAAAATCCGGCCCGCTCGACAATCTCACACAGTGCCAAGCGCACGCACACTTAAGCGTTTAACGGTAGCGATCAATACTTCTGAATCGATCGGCTTGGGAATAAACTCGACCGAGCCGTCCATGATCGTCTTTCCGCCATCTTGAGAAAGGTATCCTGAGGTGAGAACAATCGGCAGATCTGGCCATTTCGCGCGAATCCGAGCGACTAAGGCATAGCCGTTGAGATTTGGCATTAATATGTCGGAGATGACCAAATCACAGCGAATCTTCTCCAGCAGCGATAATGCCTCGAGTCCGTCCCCAGCTTCGATCACGGCGTAACCCGCCTTTCGGAGTATGCGTGCAAAGACTTCCCTGGCCCTTTCCTCGTCCTCAACCAGCAGGATCATAGTTCCGCGCAGTATACAGCAGCTTGAAACTTTGAGACAAGTCGCGTCTTTTTTAGGCTATAGAGAAAAAACCGTGCGCTGGTGTGCCAAACCGGTCCAGAGGAGCATATCAGGAGACGAACCCGATCGAACGCTGCAAAATTAACCGTAGCCAAGTCCATGGTTGCCGGCAGCACGCCGCTGCCTCTTTTGCCGACGCTCGATGAAAACGGCGAGAAAACGAGCAAAAGAGCACGCCGTGCTGGCTCATAAAGCGCCGGCGAAGCAGGACTAAAAAATAGCTTCCCCGTGTGGCGTTTCTTCTGCCCAACGACGAGATCGGAAGGGCCGCATCACATGGTACCGCCGAGCTTAGGCAGGCATAGGTTTGTTGGTGCCCGGAGCCGGACTCGAACCGGCACGGACCCTTCCGGGTCCTCGGGATTTTAAGTCCCGTGTGTCTACCAATTCCACCATCCGGGCGCAAAGAAATTCAATAACTTGCAGAGGTTAGATTTTCAACTCTTTGCCTCGTTAAGTGCTTGACCTCGTCGAGAATACATCATAGCTCCGCTTGCTTTTGTTTTTTCTCGATTTTGCGATCTCATAACCCTACGGAGTGGTTGCTCTCATCTGCCGCTGTTTTATAGGTTCATCGAAACGCCCCTCAGTTTCTTGGTCTTATACATCCGAGTATGTTCTGCCCGTCTGCAGGAAGTATTCAGGCAAAATTGGCCGACTGTGATAACAGGCAGAAGCTCTGCTACACTCCCTTGTTAACCATAAAATGCCGTAAAACCCCTTCGGCATGCGCCGTGCTTCCCGTTTTCGCGGCATCGCCAAGGGAGTTGCACTGCGTCCACCGCGCTGCTCTCCTTTTCGCTTCGATCAAGGCATCGTTGTCAAGGAGAGCATATGGATCGTTGGCTGAACAACGCCCCGGCCCTCGCCTTTATCAAAGATCTCTCCACGTGGTTGATCATCAATAGTCGATGTGAACCGATCCTGTGGAGTGATGACGATAAAGAACTCGCGTGGCTATTCGCTTGTGTTCTGGAATGCGGCGCAAGTAATCAGACGAAACTTATCGTAAAGAATGACCGCGCTAAAAATCTCGGCCAGCTCGCTGTCAGGAAAACATCACGGGGTAGCATCCAGGGCCCGGCCGTCGTTGTCCCGCTACGACCACAGTAAGCTTATCTCGCACTACGGCAGCTAAAAAGTCGCCGCTCAAATCCGGTTCGATTCCCTGCGACCTTTTAGTACAGCTCCCCTTCCGTTTTACGCTCTTCACCAGGGCGCCAGCGCAAAAGATAGGATTCAGCGCGATTGATCGCCTCATTGCAAATTACCACAACGAGCGCGAGGACCAGTATTCCCCCCAATGCGCCGGTAGTGGAAAAAAGCGAAGTATTGTAATTGATCAGGTACCCGAGACCTTTGCCAGCAGCGATGAACTCTCCGACCACTGCAGCCACAATTGCATACGGAAGGCTGATTTTTAGCCCGGTCGTGATCCACGGCACGATCGAGGGCAAGGTTACTTTCCAGAGGATCTGCCGCTCGCTCGCGCCCATAATCCGCAGGATGTTCTTGAGCTCTGCATCGACGCCCTTTACACCGGCAAAGGTATTGAAGAAAGTCAAAAAGAACACCACGCTCACCACCAGAATCACTTTTGAGGTCGGCCCGATCCCGAACCAAATAATAAACAACGGCGCGAGCGCGATGCGCGGAATGCCGTTGAAAGCGACGACGAAGGGATCGAGGACTTCTGCCAGCGTCTCTCGGCGCCCCAGCGCAAAACCTAATCCGATACCGAAAACCGCGCCGATCAGAAATCCGCTGAAGGTCTCATAAAGCGTTACTGCGAGGTGGGTAAAAATCGAGCCGTCGGCAATAATGCCGTAGAGATAGATGAAAACTTGCGACGGGCTCGAAACCCAGAACGGGTCGATCAATCTCCCGGAGCTCAGCTCCCACAGCGCGAGAAGCGCCATGCCAAAGAGCATACGATAAATAAAAAGACGCGACCGGCTGATCATCTCATGAGAAAGTCGTTACTGACAACATCCGAATAGGCGACCCGCTTTTTTAAAATCCCCGCCTGCTCCAGAATATCCTGCGTGATCTGCACGCCGCGCTCGCTGGTACGCCCGTCCTTACTCAGTGCCGGCAGGACGGCTTGGACTCCAGCCAAAAGCAGATCCGGTTTGATCGTCGTCATTGATGGTTTGAGGGCATCGGCGACCTGTTCCGGCGTGCTCTTCAGCGCCCACTGGTTGGCCCGAGTCAGCGCCCGCACCATCCGTCGAATCGTATCCGGATCCTTCGCCACGGTATCCGGACGAGCAATCAGGTTTTCCATAAGAAATTCTGGAATCGATGGATCTTCCCCCTTGGCGTTATCAATCAGCAGGATCGCGAAACCGCGGCTGATTGCGGTATCCGGGACCGGTGGCGCGGTTAAAGCGACATCGACTTTACGATTTTCCAGTGCAGCGAGCCATGTCGGCCCGGAACCGATCGGGATAATGTTTACGTCTTGCTGCGGGTTGTACCCGGCTTTACGCACGACAAAAGCTGCAAGATGCGCCGTCAACGCGCCGGGATTGGTCATGCCAATGGTTAATCCTTTTAGGGCTTTTACCTTTTCCGCCAACGGCATCGACTCTGTAACGCCTCTGGATTTGGCCACCTCCTTGTGCATCGCCCAGTTGATAAAGAGTTTGTTGAGGCCGCTCATGACCATCACGAGCTTTTTCCCTTCCTGCTGGGCGAGGATCACATTGTCACCCGTGGTAAAACTAAAATCGACCTCGCCGGCGATTAGCGCGCGGATGTCCGGCCCGCCACCATTGGTGGATGTCACATCAATGTCAATCTTCTCCGCGCTGAAAAAACCTTTGTTCTGCGCAATGAACACCGGTGTCATCGAGTGCGCAATCACCGGAATCGTGATCTTGACTTTCCTCGGCGCCTGGGCTTGCGCCAAGTTAACACCGCAAGTGAGAAGAAACGCCACACCTGCCATCAGGGCTGCTCGGCTCATGTCATTCTCCTTTTGTTTTAGGCGTCCAAAGTAACTTCAGGGCGAAGCTGCTGCCAAAGTTTTTCGTAAGCCGAACGAAACCGTGAGTCCTCGTGGATTTTGAAAACATCCCTCGGTCGCGGGATGTCGATCGCCTCGACGGATTTGATTTTCCCCGGGCGCGAGCTCATCAGCACGACACGATCTGCCAGGGTGATCGCCTCGACGAGATCGTGGGTAATAAAAATGATTGTCTTGCGTGTCGTCAGCCAGAGTTTCAAGAGCTGATCCTGCAGGACAATGCGCGTCTGTGCATCGAGCGGCCCAAAGGGCTCGTCCATCAGGATCAGTTCGGGGTCATAAATCAATGTCCTAATAATGTTAGCGCGCTGGCGCATGCCACCGGAGAGCTCGTGCGGGTAATGTTCCTCGAATCCTTTCAAGCCGACTCGCTCGATCCATTCCTGCGCCGAGCGACGGCGCGTTTTGTCTTCTACGCCCCGGATCTCGAGACCAATCTCGACGTTTTCTATGAGCGTGCGCCACGGCAGCAAATTATCCTTCTGCGTGACGTAGCCGATTTTCGTGCAAATGCCATCGATCGGTTTGCCTCGAAACAAGATTTGTCCTGAGCTTGCTCGAAGCAATCCGACGCACAAATTCAATAAGGTCGACTTACCGCAGCCCGACGGGCCGACCACCGTAACGAACTCGCCTTCCTCAATCGTAAGATCGACTTTTTCGACCGCCAGCACTCGTTTGCCGCGAGCTAAAAAGTCTTTACGGACGCTCTGGATTGAGAGCAATGCCACTCCGACTCTCCAACGCTGTCTACTACAGGCCCAATGCGCGCAAGCTGTTCTGGCCGAGAATCAGCTCACGCTCAGCGGCCGTAAGGTTTGCTTGTCGAAGCTTTTCTACCGGTTCAAAGTCGCCCATCGACATCGGATAATCGGTCCCCATGACTACCCGATCAGCTCCCACGACCTTGACCAAAAATTCGAGTGCCGCAACGGAATGAACGATCGTGTCAAAATAAAACCGCCTCAGATACTCGGAGGGCTTTTGCGGCACCGATCGTTTCAGCTCTGGCCGCAATCCGTACGAATGATCGAGACGCCAGATGTTGAACGCCAGCAGACCGCCGCCATGCGATAGGCAAAGCCGAAGATTGGGATATCGCTCAAACATCCCCTTAAGTATCATGCGCTCGATCATCATCGTTGTGCGGTAAGTGAATTGGAGCACGTTGCCCAGAATCGGCGCCAAAGGATCCCCAGGGTCGCCGCCGCCTTCGAGAGGATGCACGAACAGGAGCATTTCCAATTTCTGCACGGTGGTGAAAAACGGTTCGAAGCTCGGATCGTCGAGGGGCTTCTCGCCCACCGCATTACCGACCTCCAATCCTTTCAATCCCATACTCTTCGCCTCGTGGGCGACGGCGATCGCTTGCGGAACGCTTTGCAACGGCACGCTGCCAAAGCCAACGAATCGATCGGGGAATTTCTCCACGATCGTTTGGATCGCCTCGTTTTGCCGGCGCGAAAAGTGCGCCGCCACCTCCGGCTCTTGCCAATAAAACAGCAGTACCGGTGATGGTGAAATGGCCTGCAGATCAATGCTCATTTGATCGAGCGCTTTGATTCGAACCGCCGGATCGTACGCCCCGGGACCGAGTCCCGCTCGCACGCCGATCTGAGAGGTCACTGATAATGTATCCTTCTCTAGCACAAGCTTCGGCGCGTGGCGCTCGTACCTGCCCGGATTTTGCAGCGCCTCGACCGGAAAAAAGTGCGAGTGAAGATCAATGTTCATGATGTCGCCGTTCTCCGGAATCTCGTACCGAACCACCTATACACCAACTGCTTCCATTGAACTAGTCATTGACACAACGCATCTACACGGCCTTTGTTGGCTGACTTGACGAATATAGTCGGTTTGCCATATTCAAGGTTCGAAGACCCACGGCTGCTAGCTGACCACATACTAAGGAGGCCTTATGGCACTGCTCAAAGTCGAAGGAGTGACGCACTGGTCGATCCCGGTGAATGATCTTGACGAATCGGAAAAATTTTACGGAGATCTGCTCGGACTCAAACACCTCGGGCGTCTCGGTAACTCCGGGATGTCCTGCTTCAATGTCGGCGATCATAATATTTTGCTCTGCGAGCGCGCCGCTAATATCGACAAGTCATTTACCGAAGATCAAAACGTGCACCATTCATTTACTGTAAGCCCGGAAACGCTCGTGCAGGCATGCAAAATCTTCAAGGAACGGAAAATTCCCATCGATCGGCTTTACTATCGAGCCAAGGGATTTTTTACCGGTCGCGAGCTTTATTTCTTTGATCCGAGCGGTAATCGGCTGGAACTCCGCGATCCGACCTGGCAGGCCGGCATGCCGGAACCGAGTTTTGATGACCTGGCGCAATCGTAACTCATCGCCACGTTCGGAACGGGTACGCCTGCGCGCATGGCACTCGGAGTCTGCCGTTCCAGAAATCTGACAAGGAGCAGTTTATGATTTTGTCCAAGAATTCAGATATCAAGGGCGTGGTTGTAAAATCGATCGAAGGCAAGCCTATGTATGGCGGAGATCTCATCGTGAAGCCGCTGATCAAAGGCGATGAAATGACCTTTCTCGAAATCCATTACACGCCGGGCGTAGGAGCGCCCCTGCATGTGCACAGCCATGAATCATTGGCTTACGTCGTAAAAGGTAAGGTCAAGATGAAAGTGGGAGCCGAAGAATACATTCTCGGCCCGGGCGATGTTTGCCGGCACCCGAAAGGGGTGCCGCACGGCGTTGAGGGTATAGAGGAATCCGTCGTGGTCGAGATCAAATCCCCGGCGCCGGAGATTTCAAGCTTTCTGGGTACGTGAAACAGGGAAGATGCATATGGCAAAAGCAAGATATTTGATGATTGCGAGCATGGATGTCGATCCCGAGCACGAGGCGATTTTCAACGAGGTATACGACCGAGAGCACGTGCCAAATCTGAGCAAAGTTCCGGGCGTGCTCGGTATCACCCGCTACCGGCGCGGGACTTTGACCATGAACATCGGTGGTGAGACAAAAACCGTCGAAATTCCGAACGAGCCCACATACACAGCCATTTATGAATTGGAGAGCCCGGAAGTGCTAACCAGCCCGGCATGGGATCGCGCGATCGAAGAAGGCCGGTGGCCGAGCCAAGTCCGCCCGCACACCAAAAACCGCCGTCACATCTTGTTGAAAATCATGGAATAGTTCCCGCACTGTCACGCGACGGGCTTAAAAACGCCATTAGCTCTTTGCCCATCCTTTCGGCATCAGCGCTTTCAAATTGCGACTCAAATAGCGGAAACAGCTCGCGCTCTTCCTTGCGAATATGGCGCTCAAGCAAATCACCAAGGTCGAAAAGCGCTTTTGCCAATCCCCCTTTTAATTCAAGCTTGCGCAGCAGCTGGCGGATCTGATGATGATCTTGCGTCAGCGCTTCGACGAGCGCTGCACTGGCCGGCGCCTCTCGGCGCATGGCGGGAAACAGGAGTTTTTCTTCCGCCTCAAAGTGCCGCGCGAGATTCTCGTTATAAAACTCCAAGAATTCCCGCGCTCGCTCAGCCAAACCGGCCACGCCCGTTGGTTTGAGCCGCCCGAGCGCTTGTTTGCGGCAGCGAAGCGCTAGCGCGAGGCCGTGATGATGGTCATGAGATAGCGCTACCAAGCTTGGATGACGAGCAGCCATAAAAGAGTGAAACTGAACATTAGATAGGAGCTTGCCGCATCCAGCTTCTAAATAACCTGCATCTTGCGGAGTTCCGCGATGGCGTCGTTGTGGTATCCGAGTTCAGCGAGAATTTCGTTCGTATGCTCGCCAAGCATGGGGGGTGGTCGCTGGATCCCCGGCGGCGTACGACTCATATCGACGGCATTGCCGATCAACTTCATTTTTCCCATGCGTGGATGCTCGACCTCGATCGGGAACCCGTACTCGCGCACCTGCGGATCGACAAAGACCTCGTCCAAGCTGTTGATCGGCGCCGCCGGAACGTCTCTCTCGATGAGCCGGCGCAACCACTCGTCGCGCCGTCCGGCGCGAAATATCGGCGCCAGGTTATCGACCAGCGCATCGTAATTTTTTATCCGCGCGTTGCGATTATTGAAACGCGGATCTCCGGCCCATTCAGGTTTTCCAACCACCTCGAACATGTTTTGCCAAAATTTCTCCGGTGACGACATATGCAGGACGAAGGGCAAACCATCGCAATCCTCGAAGGCAAAAACCCCGGCGGTGGTTGTCCGATGCTTACGCCTCGGAACATGCCCGGTTTCGAAATAGCGCGCGGCGTTTTCACCGATAAAGGACACCGAAGCGCGCAGCAGGGAAGTTTCCACATGCTGCCCTTCCCCGGTAAGCATCCGGTTCATGAGCGCGCTCAAAATTCCGTAACATGCGTACATTCCCGTTAAATGATCCGAGAAAGAAATACCCATTCCCTGCGGTTTTCCCGGGTCTGTCAAAAGACTGAGTAGTCCGCTCCGTGCCTGGCCGACGGTATCGTATCCCGCCATGTCCCGATAAGGACCCTTCGGACCAAAGCCGGAAATTGAGCAATAAACCAGCTTTGGATTTGCCTGCTTCAGGTGATCATAGCCAAGCCCGTGCTTTTCCATAACGCCGGGACGAAAGTTCTGGATCAACACATCGGCATCGGATGCAAGCTTCAACGCGACTCTACGCGCTTCTTCGGCGCGCAAGTCCAGCGTGATGCTCCGCTTATTGCGGTTCAAACTGCAGAACGTTGCGGCGTAATTTCTTTCCCCCCAACCACGAAACGGATCACCGTGCTTTGGCTCTTCGATCTTAACGACCTCTGCTCCCATGTCGGCCAGCAACTGGGACGCAAAAGGGCCCGTAACGTAACTTGCCGCTTCGATGACTTTAATTCCCGCAAGTGCACCGGCCATTGATCACCGTGGAAACAATCGTGCGTATCTCCTAGCGTTGCACCGCTTCGGAGTCAAACGAATTTAGGATTTGTAGCGGACGGTCTTTCGGTAGAGTTAAGGCACGCCGGACAATAGCTTCGACCGGCGTGCCGAAAAATTGAATCAAAAAACTAGCGTTCTTCAGTATGCATTTTGCGCGGTGGTGGTGTGGTTCCCTGGGGTGAAACCATCGCGAGAATCTCGCTACGGCTGAAGCGCCATCCGCCGCCAAACTTACGTCCGGGAATGGCACCTTCTTTTACGAGCTTGTAGACCGTGCGTGGATGAATTTGCAGAAGCTCGGCTACCTCTCCCGCGGTGAGTATTTCGTCCATCAGCTAACCTCCTGGATTGAGAAATAAATCAGCGTAAGTCCGAGGCAGAATTCATGCCATTACTGGAACCCGTGCCGGACACAGCCAAAAGATGACAAATTTAGAATTTTCGAACAAGAGTTTGAAGGAAAATCCTACGGTAAAGTGTAGGAAATGAGAAAAATTGAACAAACTGAAACAAAACATTGATACGATCGATCACCGTGCTTCGCGTGATGCTGGTTGAAGCGGTGCATCGCGGAGATCAGACCTGAGGAACGCGCAAACTAACTACCGCCGAGATATGCATCGACGACTTTCGGGTCGCCAAGTAATTCTTTCCCGCTGCCGGACAACACAATGCGCCCGTTCTCCATCACATAGCCGTGATGCGCAATCCTCAGCGCCTCCCGTGCGTTTTGCTCGACGAGAAAAATCGTCAAACCGTTCTCGTTGAGGGAGCGGACGATGCCAAAAATCTCTCTGACCATCATCGGAGCCAAACCCATTGACGGCTCGTCCAAGAGCAGCAATTTGGGCTTTGCCATGAGTGCCCGCGCGATTGCCAGCATCTGTTGTTCGCCTCCGGAGAGATACCCGGCTAGAGTATGCAGCCGATCTCTGAGATTTGGAAAGCGCACCAGCATCGTAGCGAGATCCGCGCCAATTTGCCGGCGGTCCCGCCGTCGGTGCGCTCCCAACAATAGATTCTCTTTGACGGTTAGCGTGGTAAGGATCTGCCGACCTTCCGGCACTTGTACGACGCCGCAGCCCACGATCTGGTGTGGCGCGAGAGACCCAAGCTCGCGACCATTCAATCTGATTGAGCCTGCAGTCGGCTTTATCAGACCGGACAAAGCCAGCAGAGTTGTCGATTTTCCCGCTCCATTGCTGCCTAGCAACGCCGTGATCTCACCCTCCCTGAGTGCTAGATTGATTCCTTTCACCGCTTCGACCACTCCGTAGTGAACTCGCAGACCGCCGATTTCCAGAAGCACGCTCACGTCCTTAGGGCAGCGTCATTGTTTCCGAGATAGGCTTCGATGACTTTTGGATGCTCGCGAATTTCCTTTGGGCTGCCCTGAGCGATCTAACGGCTGAAATTCAATACCGCGATTTCGGCGCAAATTCCCATGATAAAACGCATGTCATGCTCGATCACTACAATGCCCAACCCGCTTGCCTCGAGTTTCTGAATTTCCTCCATCAACTGCTGTTTTTCAGCAATATTCATCCCCGCGGCTGGTTCGTCGAGCAGCAACAACTTCGGTCTCGTCGCCAGCGCGCGTGCTAGCTCCAATCGCCGCTGCTCGCCATAAGAAAGAAATGCAGCCGCCTGATGAGCTTTGGCGCTCAAGCCCACCCGAGATAGAAGCTCTCGAGCGCTCTTCCGTTGGAGATCTTCGCCATTTCTATAACCACCAGGAAACAGCGCCTTAACCGTGTGATACTTAGAAAGATAGCCCATTGCGACACGCACGTTTTCTTCGGCCGTCATATCCTTGAACAAGCGTATGTTCTGGAATGTCCGCGCTATACCGCGGCGAGTAATCATGAAGGGCGGCAGACCGTCCAGGCGCTCGCCAAAAAATTCAATCGAACCGGAGCTCGGATGGAGCAGGCCCGTAATCACATTGAAGATCGTTGTCTTGCCGGCCCCATTCGGACCGATCAGGCCAAAAATGCCGCGCGACGGAATCGCGAGATTGAGATTCTCGAGGACGCGCAAAGCGCCAAAATGTTTGCTTAGCGAGGACAGTTTCAGCATGCGCTTGCTCTGGCGCGGGCCCGCCGCAGCACGCTTCGTAATCCATCCCAAAGCCCTCTGGGCGAATAGAGCATAATGATGATCAAAATGGCGCCGTTTATCAGTGGCCGAAAACGACCCATGCCGCGCAATAATTCGGGTAATGCAGTAATGAGGGTGCCACCCAACACAGCGCCCCACGGGCTCGAGACCCCGCCAATGACTCCCATCGCGAGAATTTCCACCGCCCGCTCAAAACCGTACTCGTTTGGACTGATAAAGAAGGTAAAGTGCGCGTTGAGTGCGCCGGCTAGTCCCGCAAGCGCTGCGCCGATCACAAAGCAAAAGAGTTTGTACGCGCGCACGTTCAGTCCCATCAACTCGGTCGCGATTTCGTCCTGCGAGATCGCTGTCATGCTGCGGCCGACCTGCGAATCTGCCAGCCGCAGAAAAATATACAGCGCCAAAGCGACGCTAATGATCACCTCAAAGAGTCCCACGAACTGTGGAATCCCATTCAGTCCAAGCGCGCCGCCCGTAAGATCTTCGGCATTGAGAATCAGGATTCTGACGACCTCGCCGAAGGCCAGAGTTGCCATGGCTAAATAGACTCCGGAGAGCCTGAGCGTCGGCACGCCGATGACAAGCGCCATGGTAGCTGCGGCGAGCGCGCCAAGAATTAGGGCGAGTGGCAACGGCGTTCCGGTATGCAGAGTCAGAAGCGCGGCCGAGTAGGCGCCGATCGCCATAAAACCTGCGTTGGCCACGCTTAAAAGGCCGCAGGCCAGCGTAATATAGATCGATAGGGCTAAGAGCACATTTGTACCCGTCGAAAGCAATAAGGTGCTGTAGGTCGACCAAAAAGTATCAAGCCATTCCATAGAACTCGAGGAAGCCGGAACAGCGCTACGCGCGTCGTTGCGGGGCGTGGCCGAAGAGCCCGGCGGGGCGAAGCAGTAGCACGGAAAACAGCAGACCAAAAGCAACGGCGTCACGCATGCTAGAGCCGATATATGCGACGGTGAGAACCTCCGCGAAGCCGAGAAAAACACCGCCGATCAGTGCGCCGCGCACGTCACCCATGCCGCCGATAATGACCACCGCGATACCTTTGTGCAGCATCGGCTGTCCCATGTGCGGAAATACCGCGTTGGTATAGAGCGCAATCAGGACACCTGCCACGCCTCCGAGAATCGAAGCGATCACCGATGTCGCGCGGAACAAGCCCTCGACATTCGCTCCAAGAAGCGCGGCTGCTTTGGGCGACTCGGCAACGCTCCGGAGCGCTCGTCCCATCGTGCTGTCCCTGATAACCCAGAGCATGACACCCATCAGCGCGAGTGCGAGCAAAACAATTTTGAGATCAAGCCAATTCACCTGCACACCCGCCAAACTCAGTCTGCGTGAGGGTAAAATATCGGGCGGAAAGCGAAGATTCTCTGACCCAAAATACCCTTCGACCAAACTAGTGAGACAGATCGCTACACCAATCGTCGCGATCATCGGCGCCAGATGCGGCGCTCGGCGCGCCCTTAAAGGCGCGAAAATGAATTGATCGAGAATCCAACCGGCAACACCGGTAATGACGACGGCGACAAGAATCGCCGGCAGTATCGTGAAGTGAAATACCAGAACCGCGTGCAAGGCGGCGTATGCGCCGATCATGAAGATCGCGCCATGCGCCAAATTGATGACGTTCAACACGCCGAAGATCAGCGTAAAACCGAGAGCGAATAGCGCATAAACGCCGGCGAGTGACAGCCCATTGATGATCTGCTGCGCCAGCATGCGCTATTTTTGAATGACGTACTGATTGCCCTGTGTGACCATAACGATCGGGATTTGCACCGCGTCGTATCCGGCCGGCTTTCCGTCGCGCCCCCTCGCCTGACGAAAGCTGAATGGCCCGGTGGCGCCGTTCCATTGGACCGCCGGCAACGCGTCGCGCAGCGCTTTTCGGTCCGCCTCGAGCTTATCTGCGAGTTTCAGTTTGCGCATGGCCTGCGCCGCGATGTACATCGCATCGTAGGCCTGCGCTGCAAACTGGTCCGGCATGGCGCCATAGGATTTTTGATAGGCAGCGACAAAGCGTTTGTTTTCCGGGGCCGAACTCTCGAGCGACCATGGACTCCCGACCCAGAGATTATTGGAATGTTCTCTTGCGAGCTCGAATACTCGCGGTGAATTCATGCCATTACCGCCGACAAACGGTAGCGTAATCCCCAGTTGTCGCGCCTGAACCATGATGGGCGCGCCCTCGGCGACAAGCGCCGACAGTACGATAGCATCGGGATTGGTTCCTTTGATCTTGGTTAACTGTGGTTTGAAGTCGACGTCGCCTTTGGCGAAGGTTTCCGTGGTGGTCACCGCAATCTTGAGATCTTGAAGAGCTTTTTTGAAATTGTCGTAACCGCTTCTGGTGAAGATATCGTCGTTACCGTAAAGCACGGCGACTTTTTTGAAACCGGTTTTTTGCGCCGCGACTCTCAGCGTGACCGGCAAAATATCGGCCTCGGTGACTGAATTTCTAAAGACATAGTTGCCAATAGAAGTAATCCCGTCCGCGGTGTTCGATGTACCGAATACGACCACTTTGGCCGCTTGCGCCACCGGGTCCGAAGACTGTGCGGAGTTCGACAGAGTAGGACCGAACAACATTAAGACTTTGTCTTGGAATATCAGCTTCTTGAAAACGTTGATCGCTTCTTCCTTTTTACCCTGCTCATCCTCAATGACGAGCTCCGGCTTCTGCCCATTGATGCCACCCGACGAAGCGATCTCACCCGCGGCGAGTTCAAACCCCTTGCGGATCGCGACGCCGTATTGCGCCGCGTTTCCGGTAAGGGCCTCCGCAATGCCGATCTTGATCTGAGCGGCAGCGCTCGTGCACGACAGAAATGTCAAAAAGACAATGAATAGCACTGCCCGCGGGAGCATGACCCACCGCCTGAACTTCATCGAGATACTATTTTCGGCCCGCTTCGACATGCCATAGATAGAGGGTATGCTCCCAGCTCGTGCCATCTTTGATGTGTTCGGTTTTGAGCGGCTTCCAATCGCCCATGTCGAAGTCATGCGAAACGACGCGCGATCCGGGCTTCATCTGTTTCCAAATGTTCGGTCGAATCATCAAATTGACTTCCGGCAAAAGGTACATGGTCAGAACGGAGGCTGCGGATAAATCCACCGTGCGAATATCCTGCTGGCGAATCTCGACCAGGCTCTCGACACCGGCTTTTTTGATATTCTCGTGCGATTCCTTGATGCGTTGCGGGTCGATTTCGAACCCAATCGCTTTCACACCGTACTTTTTTGCGGCGGTCACGACGATTCGTCCGTCACCCGACCCGAGATCGTAAACCACGTCACCTTTCTTTACTTCGGCTAGTTCCAGCATTCGGTCGACGACCTCCTGCGGTGTCGGAACGTAAGGCACAATTTTGCCTTCTTGGGCGAGCGCCAATTTGAACGGATGAGAAAACACTGTAA
>JBIOXP010000223.1:0-26853 GCA_044869705.1 Binatia bacterium
CCGATCTCGCTTGGGAACTGGCGCGAGCAGGCGTAGCGACCTCAGTGATACCCGACTGCGCTATCGCCGAAATCATGGCCAGTGGCGAAGTCAATGGAGTAATCGTCGGCGCGGATCGATGTGCGCAAAACGGCGATGTCATCAATAAGGTTGGCACCTATCCGGCGGCACTGATGGCGCGGGAATACGAAGTGCCGTTCTATGCGCTAGTACAGGAGCCGCGCTGGTTGGAGAGCGGGCTCGATGTGCCGATCGAGGAGCGGCCGGCGGACGAGCTGCTCACGTTTCGCGGCCGGCCTATTTCGCCCGCCAGTAACGCGGAGCTCGGCGCGCGTTACCCATCATTCGATGTGACTCCGGGAGATTTGATTACGTATTTGATCGGCTTTGGGGACGCCTACACGCCGGAGGCTTTCCGCAAATTGCACGGCGGCTCCGAGTCGGTGGTGCGCGCCAAACCGAAACCAGAAGCAAAATACGTCTTGATCTACGGCATTCCTCCGCCGAACCAGTACGCTTTTTTTCGCACCGTCCTGAAGACCGCAGATGCCGAGGCCGTGCTGGTGCCCGAGATGCGACCGGCGCTTTGGGGCGCACAGGTCGTTGCTCCGGAGCTTCAGGCCGCGCGCGTGCCTACGACGCTCATCTCGGATAACGTAATGGGGACGCTTTTCGCCCAAGGCGAGATCCGCAAACTCTGTCTTTTTTATGACAGTTTGAGCAGCGCAGGACCGATCGGCATCTGCGGCTCTTTGCTTGCGGTTCGGCTCGCGCAACTGCACGGCGTCGAGATCGAGCTTTTCAACGGCGCTGAGAAAAAACCGGCGACACCCGACCGAGATATTGCGACATTTCTAGGCGATCCTATCTTGCCGGAGGGAGTCGCGACGCGAACAGTCGAACCCGAAGTGATTTCCTGGAAATTCCTCAAAGGCTAATCGATGGCGAAGCTCGAACGCGAGATCATCCAGTGGGGCAAGTTGCTCTTCGAACGTCGGCTGATCAGCGGCTGGGGCGGTAACTTGAGCTCCCGGCTCAACGAGGACGAATTTTTAATCACCGGTCAGCATGCGCCGCTGGGATTCTTAACCACAAAGCATCTGGTGCGCATCGATCGAGACGGCCGAGCGCAAGACGAAGAGCAAAAGCCCTCAAGCGAGACCCCGATGCATCTTGCGATCTATGCCGGAACCGATGCGCAAGTCATTATTCATACGCATCCGCCTATGGTGCTGGCATTCTCGTTGACCCACGAGAACTTCGCGCCGATCAGCTTCGAAGAAAAATACACGATCGGCGAAGTGCCGATTATCTTTCATGACACGCCGACTGTGACACAACCGGAAAAGGTTGTCGGGGAGCTCAAATATCACCCGGTGATCATCTTGAAAGGGCACGGGACCGTAGCCATCGGTAAAGATTTTGAAGAAGCGTTTCTGTTAACCGACTTGCTCGAAGAGGCCGTGCATTGTCAATTTTTCAGGGAGCGGCTGAACGGCGCTTCAGGCTCCGGAGCTGCGGCGCCTTCAAACATCCAAACGAAGCCGAGTGTTCCATCAGGAGAGGCTTTCGAGCTTTTCTCCGAGGAACATATGAAAGCGCTCGTCGACGACGCAAATGCCGATACTGAATTTAGGTCGCGTGGCGCCGAGACCCGGCTGACCACCTCTTTGACGCTTTTTCTCGAAGACCCTGAACGGGCATGGACGGTGCAGTTTCGCGACGGCACCATTATCGCGCTTCACCCGGAAGACACCGGCGAATTTTTGATCAGCGGCAAAGCGGAATGGTGGAATGCGGTCTTTAGCAATCGCATCGATCCGTTTTTGGCCACTCAGCAAGGAAAGCTCAAACTCAAGCGCGGTGATCTGGCGGATCTGTCGCGCTGGTACAAACCATTTCAGAGGGCATTTGCGCTATGGCAAACGATCCCGATTCACTAGGCTTTTTTGCGGCGGTCGCCTTGGAAGACATGGCGCGCGTTCAACCGCATAAGACGGCCGTCATTTCGAAGGATGAGGAGATCACCTTTGAGGAGTTGAATCGGCGTGTGCATGCGCTGGCGGCGCATTTACAGCGAGAAGGCATATGGCAGGGCGATCGGGTGGGTATCCTGCTGCCGAATTCGACAGCAATTCCATTGAGCTATTTCGCCACCCAGAAGATCGGCGCCGTGACGGTCATTCTCGATGCGCGGCTCAAAGGCAAGGAACTCGAAGGGGTTCTCAGGGATGCCGACCTCAAATTGTTGATTGTCCATGCCCAGCTGTTTGGCGAGATCGAAGAAGCGTTCAAAGCGATGACCGCGATCGCGGTTTGGGTCGTCGGTGCTGAGGGCGAACGGAGCTTCGAAAAACGATTCTCCGTGCCTGGGGGTGAAATTGAACCACCCCGGTTACATTCCGATGATGACGCGCTGATTCTTTATACTTCCGGCACCACCGGCGAACCGAAGGGCGTGGTTTTGAGCTATCGAAACCTGGCTCAATATCCCCTGGTGATGCGCAAGATGGGCATCACTGACGGATCCACGATGCGCGGCTGCATTCTGCCGATGTCGCACATCGTCGGACCGGTGGTCTGCAATGAGCTCGCCGAACGAGGCTACACGCTCGTGATTTTCGATCAGATCAATCCCGTTACGTTGCTCGAAGGCATTCAAAAACATCGAGTGACCGTATTCGAGAGCGTTCCGATCGTGTTTCAATTGTTATTGGGAGTAAAAAATCTCGCCAGCTACGATACCAGCAGCGTCAAAGTAGCCGCCATGATGGGCACGAGCATTCCCGTGCCGCTGTTAAACGCGTTTCAAACCGCACAACCGCATATCAAGGTCATTCAGGGTTATGGATTGACTGAAACCTCGCCAATGATCACTTTAGTCGACCCCGCCAAAGCCCAGGAGAAACTCGGGAGCATCGGTCGAGCCGTGCCGGGAGTCCAAGTCAATATCGTCGACGAGCATGGGCACGAGCTGGGAGATGAAGAGCCGGGTGAAATTATCACCCGCGGTCCGCATGTCATGAAAGGTTACTTTCGCCGGCCTGACGCGACGGCGGCGCGCATCCGCGACGGTTGGCTCTACACCGGCGATGTGGGCAAGCGCGACCGAGACGGCTATTTTTACCATCTCGGTCGACGGGACGATATGATTATCACGGGCGGGCTGAATGTTTACCCGGCAGAGGTGGAGAATTTGATCTATACGTATCCGGGGGTACAGGAAGCGATCGTTTTTGCCATTCCAGATATCAAGCGCGGCAACGTGATCGGTGCCGCGGTAGTGCCCCGAGCCGGGGCCGGTCTCTTGGAAAAGGAACTGCTCGGTTTTTTGCGCGCGAATCTGGCGAACTTCAAAGTCCCAGACAAAATCGTGGTGCGCGAATCTCTACCGCGCACCTCCTCGGGCAAGACGGTGCGAGATGCCGCAGCATTACTCAGTCATTGAGGGGCCCTGTTCGTGGCGATTCAAGATGAAGAATCTCTAACCATCGAAAATGCCGCCGGCTTGATCATAGCAGTCACCGATCAGCGTAACTGGATCGAAGTTTTTTTCGAAGGCGATCTGATGCACACGCGGACGGTCAATTTTCCGTCAGGCCGGATGTTCGACGTCTATGTCGAAGAGATTCCGCACAAGACGACCGTCTATGAGCATCCCCGGACGATGATTTTTTTCGCCGGACCGTGCGACCTGCAGATTGCGCGCGAGGGTGATCGAGTGGTTGTCACTGGCACCACATCACGAGAAGGACTTGCATGATCCGGACACTCGAGGAGAGAGCCGGACTTACTGACTGCCTCCGGTTGAGCTCGGCACAAGAAAAATACGAATACAGCCGCAACAACACTTTGGGCCCTGCCCGCCGCTAATCTTACCCTTGGCGCGGACGAAGTTCACGTTTGGCGGGTTGCCGCTTTCAACGATGACAGCGATCTCGCTTCGTGCGCCGCTCTTTTATCAGAGGCGGAGCAAGCGCGCGCGGGGCGATTCAAGTTCGACAGAGATCGGCGGCTGTTCACTGTCGCCCATGCCGCGCTGCGCTCGATCTGCGCCAGCTATTTGCGAACTCACCCGAGGAAGGTCGAGTTTGCCGAGGGTCGGTACGGCAAGCCCAAACTGGCCTTAGAGTCACTCACCGGCCTCGAGTTCAATCTGTCGCATTCAGGGGAATTGGCGCTGATCGCCGCCGCTTTGCATCGCGAGATCGGAGTGGATCTCGAGTGCGTCAGAGAGTTTGATTTCGAGCAAGTTGCCGAGCGCTTTTTCACGGCCCGCGAAGTCGCGGCTCTGCGCTCTGTTCCGAAGCCTCAACAGCGTTCGGCTTTTTACAAATGCTGGACCAGCAAGGAGGCTTTTTTAAAAGCGAAGGGCACCGGCTTGTCGGGAGAGCTGGACGAGGTTGAGATTGCTCCGATGGACGATGGCCAGGTTTGGATTCGCGCCGCGGTACCGGGCTGGTCATTGATGGAATTGCCTGTCGGCGACGGCTATGTCGCCGCATTGGTCAGTCAAGGAGGGCCGGTCACAGTCAAGCTCTATCGGTGGTCATCAATCTCTACGGCTTCTCAGTGAATTCAGCGGATGCGGGCGCGAAGTGGTAAGCCAGCCGGCCTTTCTCACCGCCGCGGTTTTTCACCACGTGCAAAACAATCGCTTGACGCAGCTCTTCTACCGACGCGCGTTGAGTCGAGTCTCGGTCCATCACCAGAACGACGTCAGGAGAGGCGGTTTTTTCAGCCCATTTTTGCGCAGGTGCGGCACTGCCGCTCTCGAGATCGGGCCAAACCGCGAGCAAGGGCAGTTTGAATTTCAGGGCGGTTTGTTGCAGCTGCTCGGCGATGATCTGCAAACGAAGATCCCAGGCCTGGTTGACGCCATCGAGACGCTGGCAATCGTCGACGACGATCATCATTTGTTCTGATCGGCTTTGCCGGCGCAGTTCGACGATTTGCTCTTCGATCTGCTTGATCGTAAGACCGCGCTCATATTCCAACAGGTAAATTTTGTCGAGCCAGTATTTGGCGTTTTCCGCGGCGCGCTTCAGTTTATTCCAGCTCGGCGGCAGATCTTTAGGTTCGCTGGCGGGCAATCGCGGCACACCGTACCAGTGGAGCAGATAGGCGCTGCCGCGCCGGATCTCGCGCTGATCCAATCCGCTCAAGCGCGCGAGCGTCCGGATGCGTAGCTCGTGCCTGGTTTCCGCAAAGCTAAAAAAAATCCCCGCGACGTGATTTTGAAGCGCAACCTGATCGAGCAGTTGTCGTGCAAAAGAGGTCTTGCCGATGGCCGGCGCGCCGACGAGCAAATAAAGTCCAGGCCGAATTCCATCGAGAGCCCGGCTCAAATTGACGAAGCCCGTTTCCCAGCCGGAGATCTCTTTCACGGCGTGGTCGCGCTCGAGCTCCGCCAGCGCGGCATCAAGAGCGCTCCCCTCGGATTGCCATTCGGTTCTATCCGTCATTTCGCGACGGAGCTTATCCAGTTTGCAGTGGCGCAGCAAGGCCGTTTCGCCATTGACAGACGGCCGCCTTCCATACTAGCGATGAGTCGTCACGACCTGCCCAATCGTTCATTCAGGAGGTAACCGGCCATGGGAGAAGAAAGCCAAAACGCGAAGTTTTCGCGCCGAGCGTTTCTCAAAGGCGTCGGCGGCGGCGCCATCGGCACGGCAGTCGTTTCGACCGGCCTGATCAAGGCAGACAATGCGAAAGCCTACGTGTCCGAAAGCGCCGGCGCCGCGCGCGGTAAGACCGCTGTCGCGCTCAAGGTTAACGGGAAGCCCTATCGCGTCGAGGTCGAGCACCGCCAGACCCTTGCGGAAGTGTTGCGCGACGAGTTGGGGCTCACCGGCACCAAGATCGGTTGCGATCGCGGCGAATGCGGTGCTTGCACGGTGATCATAGACGGACGCAACATGTATTCGTGCAGCCAGCTTGCCGTCTGGATGCAGGGTAAAGAGATCCTTACTGTCGAAGGTTTGGCGAAGGGCGACAAACTCGATCCGCTGCAGGAAGCCTTCATCGAGCACGACGGCCCGCAGTGCGGGTTTTGCACCTCCGGCCAAATTATGTCCGGCAAAGCGCTGCTACTGAAATATCCCAAGCCGACGGAAGCCCAAGTGCGGCGAGGTTTATCAGGCAATCTTTGCCGTTGTGGGAACTACAATCGCGAGGTCGCCGCGGTGCTCGCGGCGGCAGCGAAGACGAGCTAAGGGGGGCTGCCATGGCCGAATCAACGAGAGATTTTTCCATCGTCGGTAAAAATACACCGCGCATCGACGCTTACGAGCGGGTGACCGGGCAAGCGCAATACACCGGCGATCTTCAGGTTCCCGGTATGCTTTATGCGCGCGTGCTACGGAGCAGCGTGCCGCATGCAAAAATTCTCAGCATCGATACCGCCAAAGCCGAAAAGCTACCGGGGATCAAGGCGATCATCCATCATGGCAATGCCCAGGTACCTTGGTCGAGCGGCGGTCTTACCCACCGGCGCTACATTTTCAACAATCCGGTACGCTATGTCGGCGATCCGGTTGCCGCGGTGGCCGCGACCGACCGGCACATCGCCGAAGACGCCTTGAAATTGATCGAAGTCAAATACGAAAAGATTCCTCATGTACTCGACGCCAATGAAGCGCTCAAACCCGATGCCCCGAAAATTACGCCAAACGGCAACCTATCTGTCGGGAAAGGGCCGTTCAGCGCCCCGATCGAAGAATCATGGGGAGATGTGGAACAGGGATTCAAGGAAGCGGACAAAATCTTCGAGGATACGTACATTACCAAGCACGTCAATAACGCGCAGATTGAGCGCCGTGTGAGCATCGCCAGATGGGACGCCGGCAAGCTAACGGTTTTTGCTTCGACGCAAGGCGTTTCGAACGCGCGCACCGACATCGCCAAAGACTTCGGCCTGCCGCTAAGCAAGGTGCGAGTCGTCTGTAAGTACATGGGCGGAGGCTTTGGCAACAAGAATCAAGCGCAAGATTACGATTACATGGCTGCGATGCTTGCCAAAGCCGCCGGCCAGCCGGTGAAGCTCGAATTCACCCGCGAAGATGACTTCATCGGTATGCATGGGCGCTGGTCATCGGAGCAGCGCTACAAGGTCGGCGTCAAAAATGACGGCACCATCACCGCTGTGACGCTCGATGCGGTCACCAATATGGGGGCGTATCGAAAACAGAGCGGGAATCTGAGCGGCACGGATTTTTACAACATTCCAAATTTTAAAAAAGTGATAAAGCCGGTGCACACCAATACAGTCGTCGCGGCAAACTACCGCGCCCCCGCGTATCCCCAGTCGGTATTCGGCTTCGCATCTTTTCTCGATCAGATCGCTTTCGAATTGGGCGTTAATCCGCTCGATATGTTCCTGCGCAATCGCGCACAGAAATCGAAGGGCAAGCTCTCCTATACCTCGAATGACTTGGAGCAGTGCATTACTCAGGGCGCGACGCGCATTGGCTGGCGCGAAAAGTGGCACAAGCCCGGGGAAACAGCCGGTCCGAAAAAACATGGCATCGGCATGGCGCTCGGCGGCTATCCGTTTCGACCCGGGCTTGGCGCCGCGACCATCCGGATCAATCCGGACGGGACCGCGCACGTCTTGGTGGGTGTTACCGACATCGGCACCGGCGCAAAATCCACGATGGCAATCATCGCCTCGGAAGCTCTGGGTATTGCACTCAACCAAATTCAACTCACCAATGGCGACACTGACGTGACGCCGTATTCGGTGGGCGAGTCGGGCAGTCGCACCACGGCATTTACCGGGCCGGCGGTAGTGGCAGCCGCGGACGATGTACGCAAACAGATCTTCAACCTTGCGGCAGGCCAGCTCAACGTAAAGCCCGAGGATCTCGATCTGCAGAAAGGCGAAGTGTTCGTGAAAAATAACCCTGTGCAGAAACGCGCGCTTTCCCAAGTCGTCGAACGGGCGGGCGAACTGATCGGCCGTGCCACGACCAATCCGAATTTTCCCAAAGACTTGGATGGCAAGTGTTTTTCGGCTCACTTCGCAGAAGTCGAAGTGGATACGTGGACGGGTCACGTGCGGATTACTCGCTACGTGGCCGCACACGATAGCGGCACGATTCTTAATCGGCTGACCGCGGAAAGCCAGATCAAAGGCGGTGTGGTGCAAGGCATCGGCATGGCGTTCTCGGAAGAGCTTCTCATCGACAGGGTCACGGCGATACCGATCAATCCCAACTACCGCGATGCTAAAGTGCCGACACACTTAGAAGCACCGGAGATCGAGGTCATCTTTGTCGAAAACTATGATCCATACGGTGTCTATGGCGGCAAAGTCGTCGGTGAACCGCCGATTACCGCGGCAGTGGCAACCATCGCCAATGCGATTTTCAATGCGACCGGCAAACGGCTTAAAGAGTTGCCGATGACGCCGGACAAAATCATCCGCGCGGTGCAGGTCTAAAAAAGGAGCCGCCCATGAAGAGCTTCGAAAATATCGATGTCAAAAGCGTCAAGGAAGCGGTTCATCTGCTGGAAAAATTCCAACAGCAGAAAAAAACCGCGGCGGTGGTCGGCGGCGGCAGCGAATATCTGCAGCTCATGAAAGATCACGTCGTCGAACCGGATTATCTGGTCAATCTGAAAACGATTCCGGGCCTCGATTATATCAAGGAGGAGCGCGGCGCATTTCGCATCGGTGCCCTCACCAGGCTCGCCGACATTGAAATGCATCGGACGATCCAGGAGAAATTGCTGATTTTATCGAGTGCCGCCGGCGAGGCGGCCTCGCCACAGATCCGCAATGCCGGGACGATCGCGGGCAATTTGTGCCAACGGCCGTTTTGCTGGTATTTCCGTTCAGCGAATTTTACCTGTCTACGGAAAGGCGGCCAGGTGTGTTACACGGTAACGGGCGATAGCCGCTTCCATGCGATCTTGGGCGCGGGGCCGAGCTACATTGTCCATCCATCCGACACGGCGCCGGCACTGGTGGCGCTCGGCGCGAAAATCAAAATCGTCGGGCCCGCGGGCGAGAAAATGATTCCACTGGAAAAATTCTTCGTTCTACCGTCGGTGGATTACAAGCGTGAAAACGTGCTTGGGGCCGGTGAGATCGTCACGGAAATTGTCGTTCCCACTCCGAAGCCCGGCAGCAAAGGTTTCTACCACAAAGTGCGCGAACGGCTCGCTTGGGACCACGCCATTGTCGCCGTCGCGACGATCATCGAAAGCAGGGGCACAGCCGTGCGTGACGCGCGGGTCGTAATGGGCGGCGTAGCGCCGATCCCGTGGCGCGCAGCCAAAGCCGAAGAGTTCTTGCGTGGCAAGACGATTGATGAAGCCAACGCCCAGCGCGCCGGCGAAATCGCCCTCGAGGGTGCCAAACCGCTCAAAGACAACGGATACAAAATCAGTATCGCGCGAGATCTGATTCAGCGCGCCGTGCTGGCTTCCGTCTAAGCCGGTTGCCGCGCCTCGGATATCGCGAAACGGACGAAGACCGCAGGCGTGGGGCCGCGGTTGACACGTTGGCGGTAAGCCCTTAAACTCCGGGCTCATGTTTCCGGAGCTGGCAAAATCACGAATCTTTCAAGCCGTTGCGGTTCTTTCCGCGCTTTTGGGCATAGGACTTTTTGCCCTGAAGGCTTTTGGTTTTCGCAGCGCGTCGTCGCCTTTCACCGCTGCCGCGCGCGCGACAGAAGACGCCGATGGCATCATGAGAATGCGCGCGAGCCTCCAAGCGGACCGCGCCCTTTTGCTCGAATACGAGCGGAACCAAAGCCGGTTGCGGGCGGAAGTCATCACGAGACGCAAGCTCCTTCACGACGGAAAAATCTCACAAGAGGAAGTCAAAGAAGCGGAGCAGGCATTTGTCGCCGCACTCAATCAGGTTTATGCCATGCGCCATTCCGTCGTCGAAACGGACATCGCCATCACGGAAGCGGTTCTCGGCGAAAAAGTGGCGCGTCTGCCGCTACCGCCGATAAACGGTTTCAGTGAAAGCGCGGAAGCGACGCGATTCAACGGCAGCTTTAAATGGTCGCTCAAGGAAGCACCTCGGATTGAACGATATTTCGCCCAGAGTTTCGGACGGGAGTTGCCGGTAACGGCTCTGGGGCAATCCGAGACGCACAATCGGTTGGGTTTCGATCACCACGACTCGATGGACGTCGCCGTCCACCCCGACAGCACGGAAGGTAAAGCGCTCATGCAACAGCTGCGTAAAATGGGCGTTCCATTTATCGCTTTCCGAGGCGCGGTTGCCGGGGCGTCCACCGGACCGCACATCCATGTGGGCCGGCCCTCCGGTCGGGTAACGCGCGGCTGACGCAAACGTTGCCGCTGGCCGGTCATTTTGACAAACAACAGGTGAAGCCCTTTTCTTCCGCCTAGCCGATTTTCGGTAGACCGTTGAACCTCCTCGCCGCGACACTTGCCATTGTCCAAAGAGTGAAGCACAAGCCGATTTTGCAGTGTCGATCGCGAAAATAGGCTTGTGTCCTAGGTGTCCCGGCAGTTGGCCGTGGCAGATCACGCAGCCGAGCCTATCGCCAGAAGTGTGGCAATAGCGCCGATTATCCAGCTCGAAGCCCAGGCTTGACCCATAACGGCTTACTTCCTAAACTCGGACACGACAAAGCCGAGGCAGCATTTGTTTCTCAAAACTGAAAAAATATCCATTATTCTGCTTTTGCTCGTGTGCTCAGCTCCTCTGGGCGCCGGTGAGCGTCCACGTAATGCCTCCGTAGTTCGGCGGGCCGACTCCAGCGAAGCGGAGCTGACGCGTGCCCGTAACGAGGTTTTGCAAAAAATGCGCGAAACGCGCGAAGGAGCCGAGAAGCTTCTCGCGCTTCATGAGAGCGCGCGGCAGCGGTCGGAGGCCGAATATGAGCGGCGGCGCGAATTCTATTACCGAGGGCTGATTTCACGCAATGAGGTGCTGCAAGCCGAAGACTTGCTCGTGGAGGCGATCAGGCGCGTCGAGGAGGATAAACGCTGGTTGGCGGAGAGCGATATGGCGCTCACGGAATTCACTATGCGCGATGAGCTGCTGCGCCTGCCGCGCCTTTCGGCGGGCGGCTATAGCGAGACTGGCTCGCTGATTACTTTTAATGGCGCGACACCATGGGGGCTCCCCGATGCTCCGGGAATCGAAAAATTTTTCCTCAACACTTTTGGTCGCGCCCTACCGATCAGCGCCTTGGGTCAGACCGCGACGCACCAGCGCCTGCGGTTCAATCACCGCAACGCCATGGATGTGGCGCTTCATCCCGACAGCAAAGAAGGGCAGTCTTTGCTGAGCTATCTTCGGCAAGCCGGGATTCCCTTCATTGCGTTCAGAAGCGCTGTTCCAGGCGCGGCAACTGGCGCTCATATTCACATTGGGAAGCCATCGCCGAGAGGCTAGATGAGCGGTGAACTTTACAGCGGATAGAGGCTTGTCCTGATGCCAGAGCCCGCCATTCCTCTGCCCGCGTCGACAGTGGTGCTGCTAAGGCCGAACGCAATTACCGGATTCGATGTCTACTTGAATCGCAGACCGGATCACTTGGAAACATATGCAGGTGTGTTCGTTTTTCCCGGGGGGCGGGTTGAAGAAAGTGATTACTCCGCAGCGATGCTGGCCCTCACGCGAGGTCTAACCGCATACGAAGCGCAGCAAAAGCTCGGCGTATCTTTGGCAACGGAAGTTTGTCTGGGCTACTGGGTCGCAGCGGTAAGAGAACTTTACGAGGAAGTGGGCATTCATTTTTTCGTTTCCGATCTGGAGAGCTCTCATTTCTCGTCCAACGATATCTTCCAACGCATGGCTGAACGCAGGCCGATATTACAAAGCGGTGCGATCAGCTTCGCCGAGCTATTGACCGCTGAGCACGTCTATTGTGACTTGAGCCGTCTCATCTATTTTTTTCATCGCGTCACCCCAGAACACTACCGGGTCAGATTCGATACGCGCTTTTACGTCGCGGCTCTGCCGGCTGACCAAACTCCGCTGGCCGTCTCCGAGGAGGTTTCCGAAAGTCTGTGGATTTCGCCACAACTCGCGCTCGAACGTTTTGCTCACAATGAATTTCCTATGATGCCGCCAACCGTGATGGTCTTGCGCGCGCTGAGTAAGTATCGCTCCTGGACAGAATTGCGCGAAGTTTTCGGCGTTTGTTAGACCCTACAAAAGAACCATTTGGCGCAATTAACTCCTTTTCAATCAGCGCTTCGGTTTTCCGTTTCATTTTACTCCGTTAATTACATTGAAGTGCCGTTTTGGTCACTAATGGCATTATCCTTGCTGTGTCCTAACTAATTGCCCGTGTGACGTCCGTATGGTATGGCTAGTTCAATTTCCTCATTTCGGAGAAACTCGATACGTTGTCGCATCCTCTCGCATCCAGTCGATCGATTGCTTCGTAATTTCGTCAAATAAGAGCAGCGGGTTATGACCAGTCCATTGCCCCTCAGTGGGACCGTCGCGTATTTTTCCATGGACATCGCAGTGGATTCAAAAATCCCGACGTACAGCGGCGGTTTGGGTGTCTTGGCCGGCGATATGTTGCGTTCCGCCGCCGATCTGGCGATTCCAATGGTCGCCGTGTCGTTGATCTACCGTAAGGGTTATTTCGATCAACGGCTCGATGCCGGTGGAAATCAGCTTGAGAGTCCCGCCAAGTGGTCCCCGGAAAGCCAGCTCATGCGCGTATCACCAAGAGTGATTGTGCTAGTGGAAGGGCGCGAAGTGCGCGTGAGTGCCTGGAAATACTCGTTCGAAGGCGTCACCGGATACTCGGTCCCGTTGTATTTTCTCGATACCGATCTGGAGGAAAACGATCCCGCAGATCGAGGGCTTACCGATTTTCTTTATGGCGGCGATGAACGCTATCGTTTGTGTCAGGAAGTGATTTTGGGCATCGGCGGCGTCGCGATGCTGCGCGCACTCGGTTATGCCGAGCTCCGCGTGTTCCATATGAACGAAGGACATTCGGCGTTGGCGACGCTGGCATTGATGGAAGAACAAGCGGGCAGCTCGCCGGATCGAAGTTATACCGAATTGGAAGTGAATGCGGTCCGACGCCGATGTGTATTTACCACGCACACGCCGGTCCCCGCCGGTCACGATCGCTTCAACGCTGATCTCGTTGCTCAGGTTTTGGGTAAACAGCGCGCGGATGCGCTGTCACGTTTGTCCGTTATGGATGGCGTCCTCAACATGACAGAACTGGCGCTCAGGTTCTCCGGCTTTGTCAACGGCGTATCTTTGCGCCATGGGGAAATTTCCCGGGCCATGTTTCCAAACTATAAGATCGCGGCGATCACCAACGGCGTGCACGCAGCAACCTGGGTGAGCGCTCCGTTCGCGGACCTCTATGATCGAGCACTGCCGGAATGGCGCCGCGATAACTGCTACTTGCGCTACGCGGTCGATCTACCCCTGGGAGTCATCCGACAAACTCATTTGGAAGCGAAAAGGGAACTGCTCAATCATGTTCGATGGCTGACCGGCGTTCAGCTCGACGAAAAGATCTTTACACTGGGTTTTGCTCGCCGGGCGACCGCCTATAAAAGGGGCGATCTGCTTTTTTTCGATCGCGAACGCCTGAAGCAGATTGCGCGTCAGGTCGGTTCGATACAGCTCATCTATGCGGGAAAAGCACATCCGCGGGACGAGGGCGGCAAGGCGATTATTCGCCGGATTTTCGAAGCGGCGGCGATGCTCGCCGACGATGTGCGCGTGGTTTATCTCGAAAATTACGACATGGCGCTCGGAAAACTGCTTTGCTCGGGCGTCGACGTTTGGCTCAACACCCCACTTCGCCCGCAGGAGGCGTCGGGAACCAGCGGCATGAAAGCAGCCTTGAACGGTGTGCCGAGCTTCAGCGTTTTGGATGGTTGGTGGATCGAGGGTCATGTGGAAGGTGTCACCGGCTGGTCGATCGGCGATAGCGGCGCGGAGAACAATTCCAGCGCGGAAGCGCTGTCGCTCTACGATAAATTAGCTGAGGTTATCCTGCCGCTGTACTACACGGATGTGGACAAGTTCGCGCAAGTGATGCGCTCGGCGATCGCGCTCAATGGGTCGTATTTCAACACCCAACGAATGATCTTTCAGTATGTGAGGAATGCTTACGGCAACGTCGATGCTCAGGATGGCCAACTGGATTAAGCTTAGCTCCGCCCCATAGACCGTTCAGTGTTTTTGCTCGCCACGGAGTTTCCATTCCAAGCCGTCAATAATACATTCGATGCTGGCCTGAAGAATATCCGCGGCGACTCCAACGGTTCCCCAACGATCTCGATCATCGGTGAAAATTCCTAAAACGCGCACCAGCGCAGCGGCGCCGTATTCCTCCTCGTTTTCCACGGCGGCGTGCAATAAGCGCACGTCGAATTCGATCAGGCGCACCTCGGCGAGCTGCGGATAATGTTTCTCGAGAACTTTTCGCATGGCGTTATCGACGGCGTGCACCGGGCCTCGTCCAGTGGCGGCGACAAGTTCTTCGGCGCCGAACATCTCGATCAATAGGCTCGCTTCGGTTGTGCTCCGTAACGACTCGCTCGCGCGGAAATCGACCTGATCGTCAATTTTGCAACGGAGCACGCGGAACGGCTTCAAATAATCATCACGTTTCCGAATCGACATGAGCTCAAAAGAAGCCCATGCGCCGTCAAGTCGAAAAAATTCTTCTTTTAAATCTCTCGCCATTGCCGTCCCCCCCGAACGACTGTGTTTCGCAGATGAGACCCCAGACCAAGCAGCTCCGTTTTTCACTCCCTGAACCGGGAGCTGCGCGCCAATGCGGCCTGCCTTCGCTGATTCCGTGCCCTCTATTCCGGATCGTCCGTAGTAACAAGCCGGGCTATTATCACGAGCCGGCCGCAATTGGCTAGCGGCCAGCGACGCGCAGCGAAGAAAAGCACCTTTTCACATTATGGCAACTTTGCTATCATTCTTTGGTGGCGATGCAAGAGCGAGATTCCAACCCTCGGCTGCAGGATTTCTTTATCAAAATTGTGCGCCAGAGTTTTTGGCAACTAGGAATCTATGACGCCACTGTGGCGGGCTATGTCGCCGATGTCTTGGCCGATTTCGCTCGTACAGATAACCTCTATAAGCTGCGCGGACGGGCGGGTCGAAAGATCGACAGCGTCGCCGAAATGCTCATGCGCCAGCCGCTCGCCCGTAGCGACGAGACCGATGTTCTGCGCGAGCGCTCACTACGCAAGTATGTGGGTGACTATGCGCTGTTCATGAGCGGCATGTTTCGAAAACACGTCGAAGGCAGCGGGTCTCTCGATTATTATATTCAAGAGGGGAGCCGCTCTTACTGGACGGTATCCGAGCTCGATCTCTCTCTCTACCGCACGGGTTACTTCCTCTATCAAGAACTTTCGAAAAAATTTGAATACTATTCCGGCGCACTCGACTATACGCGCAAAGCGTACTTTGCAGCGGCTCCCGGAGAGGATCCGTTTGCCGGGTTTATGCGTCAAATCGAAGGCTGGATGAAGGTCAATTTGACCGAAAATTAAACCTTAACCAGAAACTGATCGGCAGTTGATCTAAGTCGCGCGTCATTTTTCATTCCGCCCGCCCAAAACTCATCGTGAAAGCTTTACGTGCTACGCTACTCGCGACAGTGATAGGCCTCGCCGTCCTGGCGGGCATGTTCTTCCACAATATCTTTTATTCTTCTCCCGCGGCGAAAGCCCTGCCGGCGGAGGTCCGGATTGAACAGGGCGATTCTTTCGCGACGGTCGCGCGCAAACTCCGGGCACAAAACGTTATTTCAAATGCAATCTTTTTTTCGCTTTGGGCGCGCATGGTAGGCTCCGATAAAAAAATTCATAAGGGTCTCTATCGTTTTACCGACGAAGTTTCGCCGCGAGAAGTCTTGGAACGGCTGGTCATGGGCAAGGGGATTTTCCAAATCGTAACTATACCTGAAGGCCTCACGGTGAAGGAAATTGCGGCGCTGCTGGACAAAATGCAGATTGCCAGCAACGAGAAGATTCTCGAGGCAGCCAACGACCCAGTGCTCCTGGCGTCTGTTGGGTTACAGGGCAAAGGAATCGAAGGTTATTTATTTCCAAATACCTATTATTTTGTTCCGGGTACACCCGAACGGGATATTCTCCTCACCATGACCGAGCAATTTCGCAAGTCCGTGCAACCCATTTTGACCCAAAACGAAACGGACATGACGCCGCATGAAGTTGTGACGCTTGCCTCGATCATAGAAAAAGAGACCGGCGTTGAATCGGAGCGACCGCTCGTCTCGGCGGTTTTTCATAATCGGCTAAAACACCAAATGCCGCTGCAAAGTGACCCGACGGTCATTTATGGGCTGAAGGATTTCGATGGCAACTTAACCCGCAAGGATCTCAACGATCCGAGTCCATACAACACCTACCGAGTTGCCGCGCTCCCCCCCGGCCCCATTTGCAATCCGAGCTTGTCATCCATTCGCGCCGCGTTGCATCCGGCGAATGTCCCGTATCTTTATTTCGTCTCGAAAAACGACGGCACTCATCTGTTCTCTGACACCATCGAGGCGCACAATCACGCAGTGCGGATTTACCAATCGGTTCGTGAGTCCGCGGCGCGCTCGAGGTCCGTCGAACACCACTAAGACTGCGCTTAAGCCACTGGCATGGCCATGCTATAGTCTTGCGAATGTCGGCAAAGCCTGAGTCACAAGACCCAAGCGGAGGGGAAATTCTCCTCGATCGGTTAGCCGCGAAGTTAAGCCGGCACGCGCTCTGGGATACTTTACTTTTGATTGTCCCGCCGTTTGGCGCGGCGCTTTATGCGCTGGCCATGCTGTTTCGCGCGGCCGCGACGAATTCATGGGCCATTGGGATCATCGCGATTGTTCCTATTGCAGGAACAATTGTCGCGACAATTTTTCGCTACCGTCGCTCCGCACCGAGCATCCCCGACGTGGCGCAACTGGCGGACCGACAGTCGGGCGCCAAAGATCACTTTTTAACACTGGCGACACTGCCGTCGGGCAATTATCCGGTTTCGTTCCTATTGCGCTTGCGCCGGGAGAGTAGCGCATTCGGCAACCGGATCGAACTCAAAAGAGATTTTCCTTACAAAATTAAACGCTCGGCCTATGGCTCTATAGGGGCTTCGCTATTGGCGGTTCTTGTGATTCAGCTGATCGCGCCGATGGTTCGCGGCGGAACTCGCGCTGCACTGGTTGAAACTCGACTTCACCAGCTGGCCGAGAAGCTAGCCGCGAAACCGGAGCTTAAATCGCTGGCAAGTCAGCTCGAGGCGCTTGCGGCAAAGCTCGAAGACCCAAACGCGAGCGTCGAAGAGAAACAACAACTGGCGCAGCAATTGGAACAACAGATCGAGGAGCAGCAAAAGCGCGAGGAAAGTGAAGAGAATCGCAATCTACTGGGCCAAGCGGCCGACGCTCTGGAGGGAGCAGAGCAGCGAGTCGCGAGCGCACAAGCGCCTAATGAACAGCAGAAAGGTGGCGGGGGAATTCAGAGCAATCTGCCTCAGAAAGGCGACGGAGAGAGTAAAGAAAGCCAAGGCGCCGGAACCGGCAAGGGGGATTCCAAAACAGAATCCAAGTCCGATTTGCAGCAAGGAAACGCGGGCACGCCAAAACCAAACGAGCCAACGCAGCAGAAGAATCCGCAGCCAGGCGAGACGGCAGATCGTAACCAGACAGATCCGAACCAAGCGAACAAAGACCCCAACAAAGAACAAGCGGGAAAGACCCAGGGCGGGTCTAAAGAAGGAGCGGGCAACCAACAGGCGTCGGAGCAACCACCGCCACAAGGCGTGCACCCCGCGGACCGGCTATACCCATCGGGTGAGGGCAAACAAGGACTGCAGGGCACAGGCTATGTCACGGTGCAATTGCCCGAAGAGATTGCGGCGGATGGAAAATTCGAGAGCCGCCCGAGTAAGGATGCGAGAAACGGCCGGAGTCGGTCGCAAATTCCCGTGAGCAATGTGCCGCTTCCCGCTCACGTCCCCAATGCTGCCAGCGAGAAGCAAGAACTCCCGATCGAATATCGAGGCATGATTCGCTGATGGAAGGGCGCTTAATGCAGCCGGAGCAGTTTCAGCAGGTATTCAACCGCCTCGAGGCGGAAGTGCAAAAGCTTATCGTCGGGCACAACGATTTGATTCGCCAAATTTTGATCGCATTTTTCGCCGGCGGACACGTGCTTTTGGAGGGTGTGCCCGGTTTGGGCAAAACGTTGCTGGTCAAGGCATTGACCCGAGCGCTGGGAATGTCCTTCAAGCGCATTCAGTTCACGCCGGACTTAATGCCCTCCGATATTGTCGGCACCGAAGTCTTGACGGACACGAGCGGACGGCGTGAGTTTCAGTTTAAAAAGGGCCCAATTTTCGCTCACGTTGTACTGGCGGATGAAATCAATCGAGCTACACCGAAGACTCAATCCGCGGTGCTCGAAGCAATGGAAGAAAAACAGGTCACCGTGTTCGGCGAGTCGCACGTTCTCGAGTCTCCATTCATTGTGCTGGCTACGCAAAATCCGATCGAGCTCGAAGGCACGTATCCGTTACCCGAAGCGCAACTCGACCGATTCTTTTTCAAGCTTCTGGTCATGCCGCCCGCGCCGGCGGAGCTGCATGAGATTCTCAAGCGCACAACCGGTGCGGAAATACCCGATGCGGGTCGAGTTTTACCGGACGATAATGGCGAGCTTGTAAACGCGATGAAGCAACTTCTGCGTCAGGTGATGATCGCCCCGCCCATCGAAGATTACGTCGTGCGACTCGTGCATGCCACACAGGCGGATGGAAACGGCGGAGCGGCGAGGACCAGGTTCAAGCAATATATTCGCTTCGGCTCCAGCCCGCGTGGCGCGCAGGCGCTTATCCTTGGCGCCAAAGGCAATGCTTTGGTCGAAGGACGCGTGCACGTGAGTTACGAGGATGTCGAAAGAATTACACTTCCCGCGCTGCGGCACAGAATTATTCTCAATTTCCAAGCCGAAGCGGAGAATATCACGGCCGATCAGGTGATCGGCGAAGTCATGAAGCAGGTCTCCAGGCAGTAACTTCCGCAGAGTCACTCAATCTTATTCTTGATCGGCGGAACGCTTTTCAGGTAATCGGCGATGGCCGAGGCGTCATCCTTTTTCATCTCTTTGTAGCCATAGGGGGCGCCTTGAATCACTTCATACATGAGTCCCTGCACGTTATCGAGATCGGGTTTGGTGCCTGAGTGCAACAACTCGACAATGTCCTCGCGTTTCCATTCGCCGATGCCGGTCTCTTTGTCGGGCGTAATATTGGCAACGGCGTTCCCGAGCGGTCCGACTTTTTTTGACGCGCCGGCAAGGTAGAGCGATGAGTTAGGTACTCCGATCGCATTTCTCGGCGTGTGGCAGTCACCGCAAATCGAAACGTGATCGACGAGATACCGGCCGCGCTCCAAGCCGCCGCTTGGAGCTTCTGCCGACGAACTGCTGAAACGGCCGAATGCTTTTAGATAGACGAGCGTGCCGACGCTTCGCAGCAGCGGCGCCCACGTTTTCAATGGTGGCGTCGCTTTTTTGATCGGCTTCAGCGTGCGCAGATAAGCCATCAGTGATTTCAGATCCTGCTGCGCCATGCCGGAATATTTTTCATAAGGCATCACCGGCAAGATTCGGCTGCCATCGCGACTGATGCCTTTGGTCATCGCGTCAAGTATCTGTTGGTCGGTCCAGCCTCCAAGTCCGGTTTCCTTGTCCGAGGTGATGTTGGTGCTGTACACGGCGCCGGTTGGAATCGGAAACTCGCGGCCGCCTGCATTAAGCGGCCCCTTAGGCACCGTGTGGCAAGCACAACCGCCTGCCAAAGCGAAAATATACTGCCCTTTCGCGATCAGGTCCTTGTTATCGCTCTGGGCTCTCGCGTTGATATGAAAGCTGACGACACCCAGGAGCGTGACGAAGTAAAAAATGAGCGAGCTGAGTCGGCGCAAAAATTTGTTCATCTCCTCTGTTTGCCCTTTCGAGAGTGTCTCTCCAACTGTTGCAGTAGGGATTGAAAGGCTTGATTGATCGGCGCGGCTTTGCCGGAGGCTTGCAGAAGTCTCGCCACGATTCCGTTGAAGGCTTCGTACTCCAGCGGCTTGCCGGCCTCGAGATCCTGCAACATGGAAGGCTTGAAAGCGCCCAGACCGCGAGAAAATGCGATCGTCTGATCGAACAGCGCCCGAGGTAAGATGACGCCGCGGAGCTCCGCTGCGCCCTGGACTTCCGCCATGCAATCGATGGCCAGGGAAGTTAAGGGTGCAGAGTCGACGATTTGTTTGACATCGGCGCGGGCCAAACAGCTGATCGCGCAAAAGGGCGCATTCCAAAGGAGCTTGCTCCATTGCACCTCGTGAATATTGGCGCTGAGTTGGCAAGGAACGCCGGCTTCGGAGAGCAGCCGCTCGATCTGCATTGCCGACTGACTCTGTTGGCCATCAGCGGCACCGAAGACGATTTTTCCGCCGTTCGAATGGCGGATCACTCCCGGAGAAGAAATTTCCGCGCCGAGATAAACCACTCCGGGAAAAACCGGGCGGTCGCGCCATACCGCCGCGATTTTCTCCGGGTTATCGATGCCGTTTTGCAGCGAGAGAATGGCGGTGTGGGCTGACAGCAGCGGTCCGAGCGATTCCGCCGCTGCCTGGGTGTCGTAAGACTTGACGCAAAAAAAAATCACATCAACGACTCCGGCTGGTGCGGCGCTAGCGAGAAAGTCTGCTTGGTGAATGTGCAGATCGCCGTTCGGGCTCAGAACCCGCAGCCCCGCAGCCTGCAAGGCTGCGAGATGTTTGCCGCGGGCAAAAAATACGAGCTCGTGCCCCGCTGCCGCGAGCTTGGCACCGAAGTAGCCGCCCACCGCACCCGTCCCTATGACCGCGATACGCATGATGTCGAAGTGGCCGTCGGCCTGACTCTAATCTTGGGTTTCGCTGAAGTCAATTTGAGTTGGTTTAAGATTTCTCCCGCGATATGTTATGAATTCATCGATGGAAAAAATCGACCCGCAAGGCGATCATGAGGCATTGAAAAAGTTCGCGCCCGGTTGCTCGGTGTCGTTTCGGGGCAAGACTTATAAAATCGAGCGGCGGACGACGCTGGCATCGGGCGAGGCCGCGGTGGTATTGCAAAGCGACGACGAACAATTCGTCATCAGCGCGGCGCGATTCCTCGCGGACATAAACGAAAAATCGCATCAGTAAAAGCAGGAGCAGAGAGCATGGCAAAGATCCGCTTGACCTTGGCTTGTTGGGATTACGACCGCACGCGGGCACTGCAGGACGGTCGTGTCGAAGTCGAGGGCGTGGATCTCACCTATTTGCCTCTGCGCGTCGAGGAGACCTTTTGGCGCATGCTGCGCTACGGCGAGTTCGACGTCGCAGAAATGTCCACGGGTTCGTTTTTAATGTCGCGCGACAAGGGCGCGCCGCGGCTCATCGGCATTCCCGTGTTTCCATCGAAAACTTTTCGCCACTCCTGCATTTACATCAATAGCGAGTCGGGGATTCAGAAACCGGCGGACATGGCAGGAAAGCGAGTCGGTGTGCCTGAATACCAGATCACCATGGCAACATGGGCGCGCGGTATTCTCCAACACGAATATGGGGTCGTACCGGAAAAAATGAAGTGGTTCACAGGCGGCGAAGAACATCCCGGCCGCCAGGACAAGGTGCGACACAGTCTGCCTCCGAATATCGACATTCAAGCGATTCCAGCGGACAAGACGCTTTCAGGAATGCTCGAGCGCGGCGAGATTGACGCGATGATTTCAGCCCATATGCCGTCGCCCTTCGTGCGGCGTCATCCGAAGGTGCGCCGATTGATCCCCGATTTTCGTCAAGTGGAGGAGGAATATTTTCAGCGCACGAAAATCTTTCCGATCATGCACACGATCGTCATACGCGAGGAGTTTTACGAAAAGCATCCCTGGATCGCGCAGAGCCTTTTCAAGGCATTTGACGAATCCAAGCGGCTCTGCAAGGAGGCGATGTACGAATTCTCTGCCCTCAAGTACATGCTCGCCTGGTCCATCGACGAGATGGAAAAGGAACGGGAAGTTCTCGGCGAAGATGCCTGGGCTTACGGCTTGGAACCCAATCGCCACACGCTGGAAACGCTGATCCAGTACACCTACGAGCAGGGGCTGATCAGCAAACGTTTCGAGGTCGAATCGCTGTTTGCGAAAAGCACGCTCGAGGAATTCAAGATCTGAGTTCGGTGCGATGTCTGACGAAAAAATCCAAGCCTTCGAAGAAAGCAAATGGTGGATTGATCGCGGTCCGGTCAAAGAACGCGAGAAGCCCGCAGCGGCACCCGTCAAGGGAATCGTCGAACGCTGGGCCTATGATCTGCTCAAAAATTATAACCAGGACCAGGCGGCAAAAAACCTCGTCGATATCAACAACAAAATTTTGCACAATCTTGCCATTGGACCGGGTGAATGGGGATACTACTCGTTGGAGATTGGCACCTACCCACTAGAAAGACTGAACAAGATCAAAAGCGGTCTGCCGTTGCCCTCCGGCGCTCGCGGCGTCGTGGTAGACGCGGGATTTTCGGTCCGAGTGATCATCACCGGCGAGCCCGTGGGCGCGCGTTTCATCGATATCAATTTTACCGACGCGCCGTCGTTGGATTATTGGGTCAACGGGCAGTTGGTGGAAGAACGGCTCTTCGCCAATATGGGTGAGGCGCTGAAACGGATTCGAGTCGATTTGGCCGATTATCTTCGGCCGCCGCAAGAGCCTTAGTGACAGCCACACGTCTGCGGCGTGCAGCCACAAGCACCGCTCGCCGGAGCCGCTTCTTTGGTTGACCCGGGCGAGCTAAACACAGACAACTGCTTTTCCACAGATCCACTAGCGCACTTCGGGCAAGCGATGCTTTCACGGGTTGAAAGCACGATGGTTTCGAATCGGTGACTACAGCGCCGGCAAGTATACTCAAAAATCGGCATAAACTGCTTCTCCTCAGGCGTGCCGCAACTTGGTTTTCTTGGGTTTGGCGCTGTCACGCACGACATTATCTCGGATCGGCTCGAGGGCGGTGATTTCCAGGCCATAACCGCGCAGTCCCACCAGGTGTTTTTTGTTGTTCGTCAGCAGGCGCATTTTGCGCACACCCAAATCCCGTAGAATTTGCGCGCCGATACCGTATTCCTTGAAATCGGCCTGATAGACAAACGAGCGGTTCATTTCCCTCTGCTGTTTACCTTCGAGTTTGGGATATGCCACCATCGCCGGGCGCAAACCTTTGCGCTGCGGTTGAAGATAGAGAATGACGCCGCGACCTTCCTTCGCAATGATCGCCATCGAGCGTTGGATCACGGCATTGGTATTGAGCAACTCAAAGCCGAAAACGTCGCCAGGGACATACTTGGTGTGAACTCGCACCAAAGTTTCCTCGCGCGGCGAGATCTCACCTTTGATGAGCGCCAAATGTTCGCTTTGGTCCACGAGCGTATTGTAAACGACCGCCTGGAACAGACCTCCAACGCGAGTCGGCAGCGGTGCCGATGCAGCTTTGTAAACCAGTAGATCGTAGTTCAGCCGGTACTGGATCAGGTCGGCAATCGTCACGACCTTCAAGCGGTGCTTCTTGGCGAAGCGCATGAGATCGGGTTGGCGCGCCATCGTCCCGTCGTCTTTCATGATTTCGCAGATTACGCCGGCCGGTTTCAATCCCGCCAAACGGGCGAGATCCACCGAACCCTCAGTTTGGCCGGCGCGGACCAGCACGCCGCCATTGCGCGCCCGGAGCGGAAAAATATGACCCGGCGTCACCAGATCCTGGGACTTAGCGTCATCGGCAATGGCATCGAGAATGGTTTTCGCGCGATCGGCAGCAGAAATCCCGGTGGTAATTCCAGTTGCGGCATCGACCGAAACCGTAAACGCGGTACCGAAGGGCGAGGTGTTATCGGACACCATCATGGCGATGCCAAGATGTCTCACGCGCTCTTCCGTGAGCGGAAGGCAAATCAACCCACGCCCGTGAGTCGCCATGAAATTGATCGCTTCGGGAGTGACTTTCTCGGCCGCCATGCAAAGATCGCCCTCATTCTCGCGGTCCTTGTCATCCATAAGGATGACCATTCCGCCACGTCGGATCTCATCGACGGCTTCTTCAATGCTGGCAAGAGGCACGGGGAATCAATTTACCATCTTGGTGCAAACCGTCAACCGGAGCTGCAGGTGACCAACCCGAGGAATACTCGATTCCCAATCGTCAATCGTTGTGCCAACGTCGTATTGACTTTGCGCAGATCGGTGCTAGCGTATTTGAGATCGATGGGCACAGGTCTGCGAAAAATTTCGATTGCTGTCGGCTTGGTCTTTATCGTGACGCTCGGCGGAGTTGCGCTCAGTCTCGCCCACGATACTCTCGCCTCTCGAAGCGATCTGCTCTTTCGGGGAGTGAATTTTCCCTACGTGCTAGCGCACCCGAGCGGCGCCGCCGTGGGAACCGGTTTGGATTGCGACACCTGCGATACACCCGCATTGAGCGTCGGTCTTCTGCAGAGCAGCAGGCCGCAGAGTTTACCCCGAAGCACTCGCAATGATGGCCGAATCTACGTCAATCCATATACTGCAAAAATTTCCCTTCACTTGCTCGATTCCGTCCTGCTGATCTAGGCGTTCCAGGCCAGTTCAGGCGTTGAGTTACGTCGCTCCCCTTGGCGCCGAGAGGCCGCCGTGGGGGATTCACTCATGGATGAACGCTTGGACGCGGAACCGGTTGGAACCATCCAAGCGCAACCGCTGTCTAAGCTATTGGAGGTAGTCATGATCGCCAAAAAAGCCGTCAAAGGGCGCCAAACCCGCCAGCATGGCCGAGCGCCGTTCTGGCTGAACGCAGTCGGGCAGCCGCGCGCGCCTATTGAAGAACGGGCACTCGCCGTTTTTCAGCCGGACATACTGGTCGAGAATCAATACCAATTGACATATCGTCGGCGCTTTCATCTGGAACCCGAGCGCGTCCTGATGCTCGCCGTTTTGCAGGATGCCGTGGTTTGTTTTCAAGATAATGTTACAGCGACATGCAAGCGCAAGCGCTTGATGCATTTGGATGCCGAAGAATGGATCGCCAACGAAGATCGCAATTATCCGTTCTCTTTCGAGAATGTTTGTGAAGCGCTTGGCTATGATCCGGCATACATGAGGCAAGGGCTCATGCGCTGGAAAGACGCAGTGCTGAGCGGCCGAGGCAAGAAGAGAGCAGGAAATTATTAGTTGGCTAATTCGTTTGAATGACGCCGGCGGGCTGAGCCGGTGTGAACCGAGCTGCAGGCGCCGCGTCTAATCGAGCGGAGGTTTCAAAGATGTTCAGTAAGCTTAGCAAACAAAAAACTATCACGACTTCATCGATGGTCCTCGGCAGTATCTTGTGCCTGCTGGCGGGCGTAAGTATCAGCAGCGCGATCGATCATTATCAGGGCGCCTGGCGCACGGCCGCAAGCAGCAATGCTGCGGCCCCGGCTGTGTCTCAGGGTTTGCCGGATTTCGCTAGCCTCGCCAAGAGAGTGGGCCCAGCGGTTGTGAATGTCTCAACCACTCAGGCGCGCAAAGCAGCTGCGGACGTGCCGTCGCCATTCGATGGCGACGACCCGATGAGCCAATTTTGGCAAAGATTTTTCGGCGGGCGAATGCCCCGCGGATCACAGCGGCAAATGGGTTTGGGATCGGGATTCATCATCGATCGTAACGGCACGATCCTGACCAACTATCACGTCGTCGATGGCGCGCAGAAAATTTCCGTGACTTTGTCGGATGGAAAAAGCTACGACGCCAAAGTGATCGGCAAGGATCAGAAGACCGATATCGCGGTGATCAAAATCGATGCTGGACAGGACTTGCCCACGGTCACGCTGGGCGACTCCGATCGGCTCGAAGTCGGTGAGTGGGTGATGGCGATTGGCAATCCTTTTGGTTTGGATCATACGGTGACCTCAGGGATCGTGAGCGCTAAGGGCCGGCAGATTGGCGCGGGACCCTACGATAATTTCATCCAAACCGATGCGTCGATTAACCCTGGCAACTCGGGCGGTCCATTGATCAATTTACGGGGTGAGGTGGTGGGCATCACGACGGCGATTTACAGTCAGTCGGGTGGAAATATCGGAATCGGCTTTGCGATCCCGACCAATTCGATCAAGGAAATTTTGCCGCAGCTCAAAGACAAGGGCAGGGTGGTACGTGGCTATCTGGGTACGACGGTGCAGAAAATCACTCCGGAGATTGCGGATTCTCTCGGGCTAAAACAACAGAGAGGAGCGCTGGTGGCGGATGTCATGCGCGGGAGTCCGGCGGAACGAGCAGGAATCAAAACCGGCGACATTATTACGGAGTTCAATTCCAAAGAGGTTAAAGACTCCTCGGAGCTGCCGAGTTTGGTCGCACGTGTCGCACCCGGAGCCGGCGCGTCCATTAAGGTGTTGAGAGATGGCAAGGAGATCACTCTTCCGATCACAGTGGGCGAAATGAAAGACACCGAAGTCGCTGCTGCCGGTCAACAGGGTGATTTCGGTTTGGCAGTGCAGCCCGTGACTCCGGAAGTTGCCCAGAGCCTCGGGTTGGATCGGGCTGAAGGGCTCGTCATTACCGAGGTAAAACCCGGGAGTGCTGCCGATGAGGCGGGTCTCCGAGAAGGAGACTTGATTACGGAAATTAACCGCCGACCCGTCAAGAATCTCGCGGACTACAATCGGGAAATTGCGCAGAGTAAGAAAGGCCAATCGGTTTTACTCCTGGTGCGGCGCGGCGACTCGAGTGTATTTCTCGCGTTGAAGCGATAATCCCGAGCTCCCGCTCATTAATGCCCAGCCCTGGCGTAGAGTCGACGCCTCAGAGCTGGGCATTT
>JBIOXP010000224.1:0-5805 GCA_044869705.1 Binatia bacterium
TGGGCTCGCCAACGCAAGGCGCGGTGGTGGCACCGACCGGCGGCCGGCAGCTGGAACAGAATTTTTACAAAAGCGGCTTCGACTCGAGTTGGGAAATTGATATTTTTGGTGGCACACGCCGGCAGATCGAAGGTGCCGAGGCGATTCTCCAGGCTTCCATAGAAGAGCGGCGCGGCGTGGTCGTGACGCTTCTGGGTGATGTCGCGAGAAATTATATCGATTTGCGGGGGTTACAGCGTCGACTGGAAGTGGCGCTGGAGAATTTGCGGGCGCAGCAGGATACGCTGGGCCTGACGAAAGTCCGGTTCGATGCGGGGCTCGCCAGCGACTTTGAAGTCGCTCAGTCCGAAGGCCAAGTCAACACGACGGCAGCGCAGATTCCCGCATTGCAGAGCGCGCTCAAGCAGGCGGCATATCGGCTCGATGTCTTGCTCGGCACTCAGCCGGGTACGAGTTGGGATGAGCTGGCGAAGACAGCTCCAATTCCTGCGCTACCGCCACAGGCACATGTTGGGCTCCCGGCGGATTTGCTGAGGCGGCGGCCGGATATTCGTAGCGCCGAACGCCAGCTTGCCGCCGCGACCGCTCAAGTCGGTGCCGCGACCGCGGATCTGTATCCACGATTTTCGTTATTGGGCAGCATTGGCTTACAGAGTATTAGCGCGAGTGATTGGATTACGGCGCAGAGCCGATTTTGGTCGATCGGGCCGACGATTAGCTGGCCGGTTTTCGACGCCGGCAAGATTCGCGCGACCATTGAAATTCGCAACGCGCAACAGGAACAGGCGCTCAGACAATACGAAAAATCGATATTGACGGCCTTCGAAGACGTCGAAAATGCGCTAGTCAATTATGGCAACGAACAAACTCGTTATCGGTCGCTGCTCGAAGCGGCGGCGGCAAATCGCCGAGCCGTGCAAATGGCCAATGATCTCTATGTCCAGGGGTTGGTGCCGTTTCTGAACGTTCTGGACGCGCAACGCACGCTCTATGCAACCGAGAGCGATTTGGCTCAGAGCGAAGCGAGCATGGCGGCAAATCTTGTGGCGCTTTATAAGGCGTTAGGCGGTGGCTGGGAGACCGACTGAATAGAAGCCGTCGGTGTGAAGACTCGCGGTCCGCGTGAAAGGATGAAGCAAGCCGTAAAAGCCGACACCTGGCGAGGCTAATCTTGCAGTGCAGAAATGGCCACGCTCCACGTTGGTTTCAGGCTCTTGCCGCGCATGATGGTTTGATCTATTTACAGGAGACGATTCAAGAGTTATCTGAGATGAGAGGAGAGCGACTATGAAAGACGGATTCAAAGTTATCGATGCGGATCGTCATATCCTGGAACCGAGTGACCTTTATCAAAAATATTTACCGGAAAAATTCAAAAACCGCGTTCGTCTGGCCGGCCCGAATCAAACGGTCCGTGAAGTCGACGGCAAACCGGTATCCGACTCAGCGCAGCGCCCCGGCCGAGCCAGCGAAGATTTCGGTTACATTTTTTCGTCTTCGAAACGCTGGCGTGAATGTTTTGCGGACGCGTACGCGAACAAATTCGATCCGGCATCGAACCTTCGCGACATGGATCGCGAAGGGATAGACGTTTCAGTTCTTTTCCCGACGATCGGCCTTTACATCATGTGGCGCGACGATATCGATCCGGAGCTAAGCGCCGCGATCTGTCGCGCTTATAATACTTGGCTGGCGGATTATTGCGATTACGACCGCAAGCGACTGTACGGCGTGATGCTTCTGCCGTTGCAAGATCCGGCACGTGCCGTGGCGGAATTGAAACATGCCCGCGAGAAGTTAGGGCTGGTGGGGATTTTCTGGCGCCCGAATAAATTTTGCGGTCGCACCTTTGCCAGCCCCGACTATTATCCGATCTACGACGCCTGTGCGGAGCTTGGCGTGACCATTTGCGTGCATGAGGGAGCTCGCACCGTGTTAGGTCAAGCTGGCTCCGACCGCTACAGCGAGTTTGGCCGGCACATTGCCTGCCATCCGTTGGAGCAGATGTTGGCCTGCCTTAACTTCTGCGCCGATGGAGTGCTGGAAAAATTTCCTAAATTGAAAGTCGCTCATTTGGAATCCGGCTGTGGTTGGGCGCCGTTCTGGCTCGAGCGCATGGACGAGCACTGGGAACACGAGTCCCATGGTTCGGCCAAGATCACAAAAGAAAAGCCGAGTTATTATTTCAAGCGCAACTGCTGGATTAGTTGTGAGGCCGGTGAAGAATTGGCGCCCGTGTTCTGCGATTTTATCGGCGATGATTACCTGATGATCGCTACCGATTATCCTCACAGCGACGCGATCGACAAGTTCCCCGACAAGACTGTCGGTGCCATTAGCTCGAACGACAAAATTTCGCGCGCTGCCCGCACGAAAATTCTGTGGGATAATCCCACCAGGGCCTACGGCTTGGGCGCATAATCCCTAAAAGTCTTGAAAGGTAAAAGGAGGCTTACATCTTCAGATGCGAGCCTCTTTTTTTGATTTTCTAGTAAGGTTTGCTGGAAACCGGAAATTTAAGGTCGCGCTTAAAAACTGATGTTCAGGAGTGAAGCGAAACGGAATGGGGCAATGAGAAAATGAATTTAGAGCCTTCACCCGGATGACTCTCGACGTGAATGTCGCCTTTCATCAACTCAAGATACTTCTTCACGATGTTTAGACCCAGGCCAACGCCGTTATATTCCCCTGTGTGAGCCTCTCGGATCTGCTCGAAGGCGCCGAAAATTCGATCCATATCCTGAGGTTCAATACCGATACCGGTATCCGCGACGGTAAATTCGATACGCCCTGAGTCGGCACGATTTCTCACTCGCACCTCGATGCGACCCTGGGGCGTGAACTTGAACGCATTACCGATAAGGTTCTGGAGAATTTCCTCGAGTTTCGTGACATCGGTAACGATCTGAGGGAGATCCGGCTCGATATCCCAGTTTACTTGCAGCCGTTGCAGGCGATTCAATTGTTCGACGTGAGTTTGCGCATGGTTAATGATTTCTTCGATATCGACCGCGGCCGGCTCCATCGACATTTTCTTTGCGTCCAGGCGCGATAGAGCCAGCACGTCATTCACGAGCTTCAGCAAAAATCGAGAATGATGATGAATCTGAGTCATCGCCTTCTTTTGTTCAGGTGTGATGTCGCCAAAAAAGCCCTCGCCGGTGAGCTCCGCGTTTCCCATGATCACGTTGAGCGGAGTCCGGAGCTCGTGTGACATCGCCGAAATAAACTCGGATTTGGCGCGGTTCGCTTCCTCCAACTCATCGTTGATCTGTTGCAATTCAGCGGTTTTTTGATTGACCTCGGTGAACAGCCGCGCATTCTGCGCCGCAACACCGATTTCCTGAGCGATAGACTCGATATGCTGCAATTCATCGGCGGCGAACTGTCGTTTAGTTTTGTTCGCCAGATGCAGAACTCCAATGGCTTTGTCATTCGCTTTGATTGGAAAGCCCGCTGCGCTGGCATATCCCAACGCGAGCACTCGATTGCGACTTCTAACGGATAGCATGTCGTTCTGAAAATCTTCGAACACCAAACGCTCGCCGCTTTGAAAAATCCTGCCGCTAAGCCCCTCGGATAAATTTCGGCGCTCGAGTGCGCGCACGGCTTCTTCCGTCAAACCGCGGCAGGCTTGAAGGCGCAATTCAGTTTCGTCTTTATTCAACATATGGATCCAACAGGCATCGAAATGGAGCGTTTCGATCATCTTCTCAATGGCTTGATGTAAGACGATTTGAAGATCCAAAGATTGGCTGACCGCAGCACCGATCGTGTTCAGCACCTCGAGCTGTTGCGCTCTTCGTTCCGATTGACGGTACAGACTCGCTTTTTCTACAGCGACGCCAAGGTGCTCCGACATGGACTCAAGCAGCCGAATTTCTTCGCTCATGAGTTTCCGCGGTGCTTGCGCATTAAAGAGAATAGTTCCTTCAACTTGCGATTTTGTCTTGATCGGAAAGACGGCGAAAAATCTCATGTTTGCACGTTGGGTTGCTTTCGTCGTGCTTAGCGATCCGTATCGAGGGTCTGTGGTGATGTCTTCAAATATCATGGGCTCGCCCGAATCACCGACCCGCCCGACGATACCTTGTCCGCGCGCGAACGAGCGTCTGCCCGCTGCCTCATTGGCGGACACGCCGAAAGATGCCTGCAGTTGCAGCTCTTCCATTCGATCATCAAATAAAAATATCCGCATGCTGTCGAAACGAAATATTTCGACGATTTTCGCGATAACAGCGTCCGAGATCTCCTTCAGAGATAAAGACTGGTTCACCGCTGTCGTGACCTCGTATAGAGCAGTGATTTCGGTGGTGCGTTGCGCGACCTGTTGCTCTAGAGTGGCGTAGGAATACTGCAGAGCGCCGGTCATTTTATTAAATTCGTCCGCCAGCTCCTCAATCTCATCGCCGGTTTTGATTGTGGCGCGGTGCTCGAGATTGCCATTTCCGATGGTTGCGACATCTCGGCGCAATCTTTGTATCGGGCTGGTAATCTTTTGGCTGACCCATGCGATAACTGCGGCACCAATGAACAGACCCACAATCAAGAACACGATGGCTGAGCGCTTTACAACTTCGACGTTAGCCAATGCGGTTTCGACCGGTTCTTCCAAAACAACAGCCCAGCCGAGTTCCGGTATAGGAGCATACGTAACTAGAACACGGCGACCGCTTAATCCCTGCCCTTCGTTCGCCGGAACGAGGTCGGGACCCTTCCGATTGCGCAAAAATTTCTGGACACCATCAACCAGACGCAGGTCCGGTTGCTTTAGCACTAATGTTGTATCTTTGTGCGCTATGAGATTACCTCGGTCATCGACCAAGTAGGCGTAGCCTGCTGCACCAAAGTGAATTTTTCCGATCTCATCCCATAGAAAAGAAAGATCAGCTTCAGCTGAGACGACACCAGCCACACTTTGCGCTGTCCCCCAGAGCGGAATTGCGATCGTGATGAACGGTTGAGCGCGTTGGGAAGTATATACGCCGCTTATGTAGTCTTCTCCCTTAAATGCCTTGTTGAATTTTGGGGACTTACTTTGGTCGGTGAAATCCGAAGCAAAATAGACTTTTCGGTCTGATACTTTTATGACCTCCATTCCTTGTGCATTGATTATAGAACCTTCGGTGAAGCTGCTGTCGTTTTTAACGAGTAGCCCAAGGAGTAATTGTTGCTCCTTGCTTGCCAAGGGATAGAGACTGATCGCGTCAGCCGTATCCGAAAATCGTTCAATCTTGCGGCGAACGAAATTGCGAATACGCTCACCTGTAACTGAGGCAAGTTCTGACTGGAGCGAGGCTGCATCTTGCCGAATCTGGTTGACCATATAAAAGTACCCAGCCACAACGACTACGGAAAGCGCAATTCCGAAGAGACTAAGACCCCACAGCATTAGGCGGCGTCGTATGCCACCGCCCGAGAGACGGCCCATAACTGCATCGAAGGTACCCGGTAGACGTGTAGAAATGATGTTATATGACATGGCCTTACGGGCCTAGTTCGACCGAATGTCTATGCGTCTAATAAGCTGATTTTCCAGCCTTACTATTGTCACTCTCTCCGGTTGCCAAGAAGGAACCCAAAAACCCCATCAGGCACGAAATATGCCAAGCCATCATGTCATTGCAATTCGAAACCAGTGGTTTTGAGTTGATTTTCGAGAACGCTAAAGTCACCGTAATGCTTAGGAGTGACAAATTGATCAAAAATGAACAGAAGCGTCACTGCTTATGGACAACTAAGGTAACGTTTGGAAGAGAGCTAGGCAGACGTTTTGGACGTAACCGAGGCTTTCCTTATTGAATT
>JBIOXP010000225.1:0-6547 GCA_044869705.1 Binatia bacterium
TCCGATCTTCTTTGAAGCCGGCATTTTGTATTTCTCTTCTTTTCCCGCAGGTCGCCGCCGACTCGGATCTACTTGACTGGTCTCCGAGAACCGTCAGCGACCTGCTCGAAATTCCCCTGATGATCGCGGTTAGAACTCTTTCATCCAGTCGTCGACTTCCCGCTCGGCCTGCTCTTTTGCGATGCCGTAGCGCTGCTGAATTTTTCCGACGAGCTCATCTCGCCTGCCTTCGACCACATCGATTTCATCGTCTGTCAATTTTCCCCACTTGGTTTTAGCCTTGCCTTTGAGCTGCTTCCACTGCCCTTGAATCTGATTCCAATCCATTGAGACCTCCTTTAATCGAGAATCTGTTGCGTATGCCGCGCAAGTAGTATGCCATCGTCCGATTCTCTCCATGCCGCTAGCCTCGGTTGATGAACGAGGTCGCTCAGGGCGAGCCACAATCCTTGGGATGGGGTGGAGCCCTGGAGAAAAGCGGTATCGAATTGTTTTTTGCTTCGTCACAAACGTCGAGCCTGCGTGCTATTCCTTCGCGCGATAGATTTTTCCTCGCAATCTTGAAGTAGAAATACTGACAAGTTGCTCGCCGGCATTTAAGCGGAAGGTGTGCTGGTCAGCGTGGGATCGTTCTTTTGCGCGCCGCGAATATTTATCGCCGCAAGGCAAATCTGCAAAACGATCAGCGCGTAAGCTTGAGCATGCCAACCCCAGAGCGTCCAAAGAACATTGCTCAAAAGAAATAACCAAAATCCTGCGCCGCGTTTTGTTCGCCTTTGGGAACCTACCAGCCATGCCGCAACGGCGGTCAGTACCATTGCCGGCCATTGGATGAGATCGACATAATCCATAGCTGCGTAACGCGATTCGTGCCTCAGGCTTACAGAGGCGTCATCCTGTCGGTTGTCGAGCGATTGCAGCGGCGAGCTCCTTTTCATTGGTCAGGTCGACGCTCAACGGTGTCATCGAAACGTAGCCTTGCTCGACCGCCCAGCGGTCGGTTCCTTCTTCGGTCTCTTCGATCGGGACCACACTGAACCAGAAATGTTTGCGCCCCATGGGATCCTCGCCGGGCACCACTTTTCCGTCGTAGTGCCGGACGGATTGACGTGTCCACTTCACGCCTTTCGGTTGCTGCTCGGGAAAGTTGACGTTGACAAGCGGCAACCGGGGTTCATTGAACAGCATCTGCAAAACCTTCTGCACCGATGGCTTCAACATCTCGAAATCCGGTTCCTCCTGGCTCGCCGGCATACTCAAAGCGACGCCGCGGAGCCCCAACAATGTCGCCTGTTTTGCCGCGGCGACGGTTCCGGAATGCCAGATGGCATTGCCTAAATTACTCCCCAAATTGATGCCCGAAAGGACGATGTCCACCTTTTCCCAATTGTAGGCGCCAAGAACCACACAATCGGCCGGCGTGCCGTTCACGCGATAAGCTTCGAATCCCTTGATCGGTGTGCGCTTGTATGTGAGCGGACGCCAACCGGTAATCGATTGTCCGGCGGAAGATTGTTCCACATCTGGCGCGACAATACGCAGCTCGCCGAATTGTTGCGCGACTTCGGCAAGCGCGAGAATCCCCGGGCTATAGATCCCGTCATCATTTGAGATTAGAATACGCATGAGAAAACGCCTCCTCAGCAGCCGCATTTTTATCGAGCCACAAAATCAGTATTTCATAATTAGTCAGTCAATCTACCCCAAAAATGAAGGTAACCCTGATCCATAATCCTGATGCCGGCAGCACGGACGAGTCGTGTACTGATCAGATCGCAAACGCGATTCGAGCAGCAGGGCATGCGGTATTTTGTCAATCCTGTCGCAGCGCCGGCTGGGAAAATGCTCTGCTCCAGCCGGGGGATCTCGTCGCGGTAGCGGGCGGCGATGGCATTGTTGGCAGAGTGGCAAAGCGGATGATCGGTAAATCTATTCCGATTACAATTCTGCCGATGGGAACGGCCAACAACATTGCGAGCACGCTGGGGCTTACCGGAGTTTCCAACGATGATCTGATCAAGGGATGGGCGAATGCGCGCCGGGTCCAGCTCGATGTCGGCGCTGCCCATGGTCCATGGGGTAAACGATACTTCATCGAAGGACTCGGTTTGGGGTTATTCACCGACGTCATGTCCAAGCTCGATGCGCGTCGAAACGTCGATCTTGCGCACTTGAATGCGCCAAAAGAAAAACTCGATTCGGTGGTACAAATCATGAAGCACCGCCTCGACACCCATCCGGCCTACGCCTTGAGGCTCGACGTCGATGGGCGCGATCTATCTGGCGAATACATTTTGCTCGAAGCTATGAACGTGCGCTGTATTGGCCCGAATTTATGCATTGTCCAGGCAGGGCCTCCCGGTGACGGATTGCTCGATTTAGTTTTAGCGGCCGCTAATGAACGGGACCAGATCATGCAGTTTCTCTCAGATCGCCTGGAAGGCGCGGCCGGTTTCCCGGGACTCACGGTTCAGCAAGTCCGCCACCTCCATATCGAATGCGCGGGCGCGCGATTTCACATCGATGACGATCTCTGGCCAAAAGACGGTTTTTCTTTCGGTAAGCCTGAGGTGGTCGTCGACATAGGTGTCGAATCAAAATGCCTGGAAATCCTCTTGCCCGCGTGACGAAGACTTAGCGGGCCGATTCTTGGCGTATCGAAACATTTTGCGCTAAAGCTTCGCATCTTTTCACAACCTTTAAACATCTAATCCTCAGCCTGTTCCGAGTGTCTCGGTAGAATTCACCAGGCCAAGGAGGATTCATGAGGAAGCGCAATCTATTTCTCGGCTGTGCCGCTGTGCTGCTGGCAATTGCATGGTATGCATTTCGGCCCGAGCTGTTGTTCATCAACAAAACCGTCAACGAAGAATTTCCCGCCGGCGCCGCGATCGCCGCGATCGAGAGGGGCCCGATGCCGATCACGAAAGGCACGTTCAAGGGCCTGGCGCACGAAACCAAAGGGTCGGCGTCGATTTATGACTTATCCGCGGGAAAGCGCACCTTACGCTTGACCGATTTCGAAACTTCCAACGGACCCGACGTGCACGTCTACTTGACCGCTAGTGAAATCGACAAAGGCAATGACGTGCTGAAGCAAAGCGGCTTCGTCGATCTGGGATCGATGAAAGGGAACCGAGGCGATCAAAACTACGATATTCCGGAAAGCACCGATCTGAGCAAATTCAAAAACGTCACGATTTGGTGCGCCCGCTTCGGCGTCAACTTCGGCACCGCCCCGCTCACAGCCATCGAAGGCTGAAACCAGGAGAAAGATCTCTCGCTGCGCTCAACTGATTGGGCTCAGTTTGTCATCTCGAACGCAGTGAGAGAGGTCTTTCTTGAATACAGCGTTATGTCTTTCTTCCCGCATCGACTCACGTCAGGCACGCGCGTCGCCGAACCAGCCCGCGTTCGTGCGGTTCTTTCGCCAACGTAAACGACCAGCGCATCCTCGCTCGAGTTATCGACATCTAATCTGCATTCGAAACGGCTGTCCGGGAGGGACACATGGCAGTGAACGATCATTACGATGTCATTATCATTGGCAGCGGCGCGGGCGGCGGTACGCTGGCGTACAAGCTCGCGCCGACGGGTAAGAAAATTTTGATTCTAGAGCGCGGCGGGTACGTGCCACGGGAAAAAGATAACTGGAATCCGCGTGCCGTAAACCTGCAGGGAAAATATCAGACCAAAGAAAAATGGCGTGACCTAACCGGCAACGACCTCCACCCGCACACCAATTATTGTGTCGGCGGCAACACTAAATTTTTCGGCGCGGCGCTGTTCCGCTTGCGCAAGGAAGATTTCGGCGAGATCAAACACCATGGCGGGATCTCGCCGGCCTGGCCCATCACCTACGACGATTTGGAACCTTTTTACAGCAAAGCAGAAAAGCTCTATCACGTGCACGGCAACGCCGGAGAGGATCCGACCGAGCCGCGCAGAAGCGCGCCTTATCCGCATTCGGCGGTAACTCACGAGCCGCGCCTCCAGCAGCTCTCGGACGATTTCGAGAGGCTCGGGTTGCGGCCGTTTCACACACCGCTCGGGGTCATGCTCGACGAACAGCAGCCGCAACTGAGCAAGTGCATTCGCTGCGGGACATGCGATGGTTTTCCTTGCCTGGTGTCGGCCAAATCTGACGCTCAGGTATGTGCCGTCGATCCAGCTTTGCAAAATCCGAATGTAGCGCTGCTGACCGATAGCTATGTCGACAAATTAGCGACCGATGAGCTCGGAAAAAGAGTCTCCAAGGTGGTCGTTCGCCGTCAGGGTCGACGCGAGGAGTTTTCGGCGGATATCGTCGTGGTTTCCTGCGGCGCGATCAACTCCGCCGCATTGCTGCTGCGATCGGCGAACGATAAGCATCCTCGCGGACTCGCCAACAGCTCGGATATGGTCGGGCGGCACTACATGGGACATGTGAATTCCGTGTTGATGGCACTTTCCAAATGTCCCAATCCGACAATCTTTCAAAAATCACTCTCGGTGAACGATTTTTATTTCGGCACCAGCGGCTGGAATTACCCCATGGGTCACATCTCGTTTGTCGGTAAGCTCGACGGCGAGACCTTACGCGGCGGCGCGCCCGCGCTTGCACCGGGCTGGACTTTGGATTTGATGGCCAAGCACTCGCTCGATTTCTGGCTCACATCCGAGGATCTACCCGATCCCAACAATCGGGTCACGATCGATTCCGAAGGCAGAATTGTCTTGAGCTATTCACCCAATAATCAGGAAGGTCACAAGCGCTTGATCGTCAAGCTGAAGGAGCTGATGCAGCAACAGAGCAAATGCAGCGTGCATGGTCACAGCTGCCATGAAGGGCTTTTTGCGCGCAATCTGTTTCTCGGCCAACGAATTCCCCTGGCCGGCGTTGCGCATCAGGTCGGCACGGCGCGTTTTGGCAGAGATCCGCGAACCAGCGTGCTCGACACCAATTGCCAAGCCCATGATTTGGACAATCTCTATGTCGTCGACGGAAGCTTTTTCGTATCCAGCGGAGCCGTCAACCCGGCGCTCACGATCATGGCGAATGCGCTTCGGGTCGGCGAGCATCTCGTCGAGAGGCTGCGCGGATGACGACAGACGGATTGCTCTTGCGGGACGCTTTCTTCACGGCGCGAACGCGGGTGAGACTTGCAGCTTTCGTATTTCTAGCGTTACCACTCTGGGCATCGGTCGCGTTCGCGCAGCTTATCAAGTCGGTCGAGACCATCGGCATGACAGTGTCGGATATCGACCGCGCGACAGAATTCTTCAGCAACGTGCTGCATTTTGAGAAGATCAGCGACTTTGAAGTCCACGGCGCCGCGTACGAAAAACTGCAGGGCCTCTTTGGCGTGCGGATGCGCGGCGTGCGCATGAGGCTCGGAGGGGAAAGCATCGAGCTCACGCAGTATCTCGCTCCCGAGGGCAGACCCATTCCGGCCGATTGGCGCAGTAACGATCGGGCGTTTCAGCACATCGCGATTGTGGTCAGCGATATGGACAAAGCTTACCGGCACTTGAGAGCGCATGATGTGCGCCATGCTTCTACGGCTCCGCAAACAATTCCGGCAACCAACAAGGCGGCCGCCGGCATTCGCGCTTTCTATTTCAAAGATCCGGACGGCCATTATTTAGAACTCATCTATTTTCCTTCCGAGAAAGGCGACCCGCGCTGGCAGCAAAAGAGCGATCGATTGTTTCTCGGTATCGATCACACCGCCATAGCGGTGTCGAGCACGGAAAACAGCCTGAGATTTTACCGGGACTTGCTCGGCATGCGTCTCGCGGGTCAGAGCAAGAATAGCGGAACCGAGCAGGAGCATCTCAACAATATCGCCGGTGCTCGCTTGAGCATCACTGGTTTGCGAGCAACCAGCGGTCCGGGAATCGAGTTCCTCGAGTATCTTTCACCTCGCAACGGCCGTTCAGCGCCAAAAGACACGCGTGCCAATGATATCTGGCATTGGCAAACAACCATCAGAACTGCCAATGCCGAAAAGACATTCAGAGAGTTGAATCGCGGCAGCGGCCGCCTCGTTTCTCCTGGCGTCGCCACCCTTCCCGACGTTAATTTCGGTTTTACCAAAGGATTCCTGGCTCGCGATCCCGACGGCCACGGTTTGCAGATCGTCGAAAACTGATCCGATCATTGGTCTGCCAACGGCGCCGCCGCCGGACGGCGCGTACGGCTCAAAGACACAACTCATTGCCAGGCCTCGCGCCGGACTACGCAAAGCGCTATATCCATTCCGCATCAGGTTCTGCTAACACCCTGTGAAAACTGGTCTTAAACGAATGATGAGTGGTGAATGGCTCGACCGACGGCTCGGCGGATTTGCCTTCCGTACCGTTCATTCGAAGATTGGTGCCTGGGCGAGCTGAGCCGTTTGACGAGCTCGCCGCCGCCGGGCGCCAATGCCGGACCGCATCGTTGAAGCGCCGAACAGCATCTAAGCGGCAACGTCTGAAAGAGCCTACCTAGACGCCTCGACAGGCGGCAGGATCATTGGCAGAAAGTGGTATAATGAAAACCGCAAGCAAAGCATCGCTAAAG
>JBIOXP010000226.1:0-4358 GCA_044869705.1 Binatia bacterium
TGGCGCCCTGGAATACATCAAGGAAAGAATCGTTCGAGATTACTTCGGCGAATCGGAGGAGTGATTCCGGAACTGCCCCAAAATTCATTGCGAGTCCGATTTACCGAGTAGCGCGACGCGCGTTCGAGGGATGGTGATCGAGAGAAAAAGCTACAACTCCCGGCCAGTCAGTTCAACCGCGCGGAATTTTCGGTTTGATCTTCAGCGCCGGCGCCCCCTCCGCCAAAAAATCTTCAAGTTTGACAGTTTCCCACCCCACCGGCTTCAATCGTTCGAACTCATCGCGCCGCTTGGGGTCGCACTCCGGCGGTTTAGTCGCATCGATAATCATCTTTCCGCCGATTCGGTGCCAGCCGGGGGCTCCGGGATGGCCGAACTCCGGGCACGACGGGTCCATCGCGTGGATCTTGGCGCCGTTGATAACAGCAATGTCCTCGGCAGGATTGACCCGCGTGTTGATGGACCAGAGAATCTCGGCGTAGTTGAAAATATCCACGTCTTCATCCACCGCAATCGCCACTTTTGGATGCTGGTATTCACTCGACAACACCGACATCAGGACATTTCGCGCCTCGCCGTAATAGCGGGGCTTCATCTGCACGACCACACCGAAAATTCCCGGCAGCACCAGCACATTCTTAACGTCCGCCAGGCCGCCGACGGTCCGCGCCCGGCGTAGAATCTGCGCGGACATCGGTACCTTGTGGTAAACGCAGCCCTCGACCTCGGTGCCGTTCTGAATGTTTTTAAAAATTGCATCGGCGCGCATCGTGACCGCTGTGATATGAACCACAGGATTCATCCCTGAGCCGGTCAGATAATAATCTTGAAACTCGCTGAACGGGCCCTCGGGCTCTCTCACTTTGGGCGGAATTTCGCCCTCGAGGACGATTTCCGCCCACGCAGGCACTTCAAGGTCGACCGTGCGGCACTTCACCAGCTCGACATCTTCTTGCAACAATGCCGCCGCGATCTCGAGCTCGTCCACACCATATTGCGTGGTCGTCGCCGCCGCGAAATAGTACATCGGGTGGTGTCCGATCATGATCGCCACCGGCATCGGCTCGTTCCGCTGCTCGTAAATTTGATAATTGGTCCAGGCGTGGCGTGGATACAACAGAATACCGGTCTTCTTCGGCCCTTTCATCTGCAAGCGATGGAAGCTTAAATTGCGCCCCCCGGTTTGCGGATTTTTGGTGATCATCAACCCCGAGCCGATGAACGGCCCGCCATCACGGATGCCCGCCTGATGAATCGGCATTTTGGTAATATCAACTTCGTCGTCGAGGAAAACTTTTTGTTGCACCGGACCGGTTTCGACCAATCGCGTAGTGCCGAGCTTTTCAGTGCGCCGAACGAACTCGGGAATCATTTCGTCACGCTCGGTACCAAAGGCCGCGGGGGCAATGGCGACATCGCCCGGCGCCTGACCCAAGCAGCGCCACCCGGGGTACCCGGGAAGATTTTCAAACAACAGCGCGCGATCGCGCGCTTGCCATAAGAGCGCGCCCATCTGCGTGCGTGGATCGACCGGCTTGGTGATCCTGGCGAGGAGGCCGGCCTTCTCCAATTGATCGATCCATGTGCGCATATCCAGCGGCATAAAACCTCCCCGGACGATTTCGTTTAGCCATAGCATGATAGGAATACACTGGCCAATTAAATTGGCGTGATCGAGTGCGGGAGTGTTGGGTCTCGAAGGCAACGCATGTTTCGATTTCTCGATTTGTTATTCGCGGCGCATCACTCCACCAACCCAACACTCCAATACTCCGTTCTGTTTGCACGCTTGACTGCCGGCGTGGGTTACCCTACGTTGCGGGAATGACTGCGATGACATCGGTATTCGGAATGGAAAAACTCCCGCCGGACAAAGCGCGCGCGCTGAGCATTGTCTACGCCTCGAGTATCGCGCTGATGATGGGGGTCAATTTTCTTCAGCCGGCGTTACCCGCGCTGACTCAGCCGTTCAACATTAGCGACGCACAACTCTCCTGGATGATGACGCTCTTTACCGCGCCGGCGATTGTTTTGTCGCCGATTTTTGGCGTTATCGCGGATCTCTATGGGCGGCGCTTGCTGCTCGGTCTCGGTTTGATCGTGTTCGGTGTTTTCGGCACCGCAATGGCTTTCGCGCCGAGCTTCGGTTGGCTGCTGGCGCTACGCGCGCTGCAAGGAGTCGGATTTAGCGCGGTGATTCCGCTTACGATTGTGCTCATTGGCGACCTACTGGAAGGCGACAACGAAATCAGCGGCCAGGGATTGAAAGTCTTTCTCGATCGGATCGGCTACTTCATATTTCCGCCCCTCGGCGGCGTGCTTGCGGCAATCGCATGGTTCTGGCCCTTCATCTGTTATGTGCTCGCGATTCCGCTCGGATTGATTGCCCTGGTCTGGATGCCGGAAACCAAAGGGAAGACCGGCGATAAAGCAACGGCCTATATTGCTGATATCCTCCGCCTGACGCGTCATCCACGGCTGGTGATCGCATTCTCGGCCGGTTTTCTCCGATTTTTTCTCGACTACGGCTTTCTGACTTATTTTCCGCTCTTTCTCGTGCGCACGCAGAACGTCTCGACCGCTACGGCGGGACTTCTGTATATTTTCTTTTCAGTCGGCGCCATGATCACCTCGAGCCAGGCCGGCCGCATCGCCGCCGGACGAGACAAAGCGAATGTCCTATTTTTGTCGTTTGTGGTGAGCGGTGCCGCCGTCAGCGCGGTGCCGTTCATCCATGGAGTTTGGTTGGTCGGCGGCGCCCTGTTCTTTTACGGTATTGCCAACGGCGTGATTTCACCGATGCAGAAAAGTCTGCTGACTCAGAATGCTCCGCCGGAGCTTCGTGGCGGGATCGTATCCTTCGATCGTCTGATCCAGCAGGTATCAAAAACCACCTCGACATCCATTGTGGGCTTGCTCTTGGTTAGCGCGGAGCTGCCGACAATCTTTTGGATTCTCGGTATCCTGTCATTTATCAGCGTAGGTTTAATGGCTTGCCTGCTGCCGCGCGGGCAGGCAATGATCGCGCGGCAGCCCGCCTCATAATTGCGGGCCGCGAGTTTTTCAGTTGGCGCGCAGCTCCGATTGCGCCTTCGCGGCGTTACGGGTGTCGGTTTTGGCAATGATCACGTCGGCGTTCATGCCGGGGCGTAACATGTTCTCGGGATCAGCGATCATCACTTCAGTCTGAACAACTTGCAACGCTCTCTCGTCGCGGCTGAGCAGTTTGCTCGGCGTCGAGTCGTTTTCCAGGTGGATGCGCCGGATCACACCCTCGAAATCGGTTCCTGGATATACGTCCACTCGAACATTCGCTTTGATGCCCGGTCGCGCGAAGCGAAGTTGCGCTTGCGGAAGATAAGTACGGACCCAGAGGCTTCCCGTGCGCACCAGTACCGCCACAGGTTTGCCGGCGCTGACGAGATCGCCAGTTTCGAGATCGAGTTTCTCCACCAGCGCGTCGGTCGGCGCCTTAATCACGGTTTCGTCGAGCTGAGTGCGGATCCACTGCACTTTGGCTTCTGCCGCTTCCACCGCCGACTTTGCCTGGGCAATCTCTTCCTTTCGAAAGCCGCTACGCAATTGTCGAAGCCGAGCCTCCGCTTCGGCCAGGCGTTGTTTCACCCGTTCCAAGTCTTCGGAACGCGTCCCGACCAGCAGTGTATCGTAGCGCTCACGCGCGTCTTTGGCCCGCTGTTCGGCGTCTTCCGTTTTGCTAAGCGCCTCTTCGTATTCCTGCCTTGGAATCAAGTCGCGCCGGATCAGGTCTTCGGTGCGTTTCAGAGACTTACGCCAGCGCTCCGCCTGAGCCTTGTTCGCGCTCCAGTCCGCCTTCACCTGATCGAGTTCCTGTCGTCGGGGAGCGGAGACCAGTTGATCCAACTCGGCTTGAGCCTGCTTGGCCGCGGCTTCGGCTTGCTCGATCTCTTCTTTGCGATAACCGGCGCTCAAGAGCGCCAATTTCGCCTCGGCTTGATGCAGAGTTGCTTGAGCCTCGGCCAGCGAAGCGTCCAGGTCGTGCGGCTCGAGCAAGACTAACGGCTCTCCGGCCTTGACGGTTTCCCCTTCTCGAGCCACAACTTTGAGCACCCGGCCGCCGAGTTTCGAGCCGACATGGATGTGATCGGCTTCGATCACGCCGGAGAAAACCAGCGTGCGATTCGTTGCCGCGTAATTCCAGAGGAAATATCCGGTGCCCAAGACCGCGACGATAACAGTAAGGACAATGATAGAGCTGCGCTTCATAATGAGAAGTGATCCTTCTTACTGGACTACCACCTGGGACTGAAGTCGATTTAGCTAAATTGCCGAATGACTTCGGCTTTGAATTTAACATGAAAATGAGGGATTTTCTTCAT
>JBIOXP010000227.1:0-8194 GCA_044869705.1 Binatia bacterium
TGGATGAAAAGCCGCGCGGCTTCGGTTTGCTCCAGCGAGATCGTGATTTCGACCATTATCAAGACGATGGCGCCTACTACGATCGGCGGCCAAGCCTTTGGGTCGAACCGAAGCTCGGTTCCGGCGGCTGGGAAAAAGGCGCTGTTCAACTGGTGGAATTACCAGCCGTTGACGAAACCTTCGATAATATCGTGGCGTTTTGGAATCCCGCGGACAAGCCGCAACCGGGTCAGGAGCTTTTGTTTAGCTACCGGTTACATTGGGGCACCCGTGTGCCTGTCGCGCCGGCTCTCGCCCAAGTAATGGCGACGCGAACCGGTATCGGCGGTGTAGTCGGGCAGAAAAGGAAATATTTCGCGTGGCGCTTCGTCGTCGATTTTATCGGCGGCGAGCTTGCAGCGTTGCCGTTAAAGGCAAAGGTGGAGCCGGTCATCACGGCATCGAGGGGGGAAATCGAAATCACCTCGGCGCGTCCGCAAAAGGAGATTAAAGGATATCGAGCCATGTTCGATTTAAAGCCGACCGATTCCAGCATAGAGCCCATCGATCTGCGGCTTTATCTCAGGCTCGCCGGCCAACCACTGACTGAGACGTGGCTTTATCAATGGACTCCGCCGCCCCCCTCAGAACGAAACTTCTGACCACGGACGTATCCAGTCCCGAGTAGCGCGAGCTGAAGCGGGAATTTTAGGCGCAGACTGCGTTACCCGATTGTGTGCGGCGGCTGCAACTGCAACTGACGAAACGCAGCGTTTATATGTCGGACCAAACTCTCGAACAGCAAAAATTGCGGAACACGTCTGTCAATCAACTCCAGTTGTTCATCGCGTTCTCGCGAATCAGCCTCTCCAGTTTCGGCGGCGCGATTTTTTGGGCCCGCCGGGAGCTGATCGAACGCCAACGCTGGCTCACCGAACGTGAGTTCCTGGAAATTTATACCCTGGGGCAACTCTTGCCCGGTCCGAACGTGCTCAATTTAACCGTCATGGTCGGGTATCGCTTTGCTGGCTGGAGCGGTGCCGCGTCCGCAGTTGCTGGTTTTCTCGGATGGCCGTGTCTGGTCGTCGTCGGCATGGGTATTCTCTATCAGAACTATGGACGACTGCCGTACGTACAGCAGGCGCTTGGCGGAATGTCCAGCGTGGCGGCTGGCCTGCTTCTAGCCACAGTGATCAAGCTCGCGACCGTGCTGCCGCGGCATTTCCGTCCGTGGCTTTTTGGCGTGCTGGCATTCATCGGCGTCGGTGTGATGCGTTGGCCGTTGCTTTGGGTGATGGCGGCGCTTGCCCCTTGGGCTGTATTCGCGGCGTGGAAATACGAGTGATGGAGGGCCTCGATCTCGGCGCGCTGTTTCTGCAGTTTTTGCTCCTCTGGTTTCTGGCGATCGGCGGTCCATCGACGATTTTCCCAGATATTCACCGTTACGTCGTCGAAGCGCATCATCTGTTGACGGGCGAGCAGTTTGCGGAAATTTACACCGTGGCGCAGGTGGCCCCCGGACCGAACGCCATGTATGTGACATTGATCGGCTGGTATCTGGCGGGATGGAAAGGCGTGCTCGCGACGACCATCCCTCTGCTGGTCCCCGCTACCACGCTGACCATGCTCGTCGGGCATTTAAATGAACGATACCCCGATGCTCCGATATTCCGCGCCATTCGGCGTGGCCTTATGCCGATCACTATCGGTCTTGTGTTCGCTAGCGCGACCATCTTGATGCGTACGGTCAATCACGACTGGCGCGGTTATTTGATGACGCTGGTTACTGTCGCCGTGGTTCTGCTTAAGCCTTGGAACCCGCTCTGGCTGTTTGCCGCCGGCGCTCTAGCCGGTATTTTGGGATTTGTCTAGATAGTGCATCCTGCGCCTTTTCACTCACGGCCGATGACCATGGCCTTCTGATAATACGATAAATCGATATACTTCTCGAGCGGCGGAATCGGAGGAGCCAAGTAACCGAGCTCGGCGCGGATGTCCAGAGCGGCTCGAACCCCGCTTAGGTTCACGGCCGCTTTCGCATAAAGACCGTGCTCTGGATCGAGCAGCGCATTTAGCGTGGCTTCCGCCTCCCGTTCATCGATCTGGTTGTGACGCTCAAGCATGTTGAGGCAATCGCGGCGGTTCTCTCGGGCGAAGCACCACTGGGTCGCTTCCACGTATGCTCGAATGTAGCGAATCAATCGCTCCGGATGCCGTTCGGCAAACCGCCGACTGGCCGCGCCGCACGTGCCCTGGTAACAGGGAGTCATTTCAAAGTCGCTGGCGAGCACGTGGCAGCGCGCTTTTTTAGCATTCACGACGAAGGGTTCTGTTAACAGCGTCGCAGCGATTTCTCCTCTCAGCAATGCACGATAACGGCTTTCCCATCCGCCGATTTCGCTCAAGTGATATTGGTCTCGAGCAAAACCTCTGGCGTGGAGCATGCTCTGAAGCACGAGAGCGAAGCCGCTGGTCCTGGCATCGACCCCAATGGGTCTGTCGGCGAGCGCTTCTATGGAGCCGCACTCGGGAGCGCCGACTAAAGTAAACAGGCCGCTGTGCAGACCCATAAAGATGAAGAGATCGGAGTCGTAATCGTCTTCCACAGCGGCGATGATGTCATCCGCACCGGTATGGCCGATATCATATTGACGCTTTTTTAGAGCTTCGCTGAGATATAGAGAGCCGGGCGTGTAAGCGGTGTCGACCGCAAGATCGTGCCGGGCAAAAATTCCTGTCTCGATCCCCACATGAACGGGCAAGTTGTACGCGGCGCGAAATTGAATCAATTTGAGAGTTTCCGCCATGTGGATAGCTCTTGCAAGCCTCCTTATCACGGCAGGCAAGAAACCAACAATTGCGACGCTGTGTGATGCCTTGGGGTAGTTCGATAGTCTCTGCGCGCGCGGTTCAAGCGAGGCATCAACGTTTCATAAGCACAGGTACCGTTTCAAGGAAACCTCGAGTCAAACCGAAGAACCCAAGTTGACAGTTCTGTAGCTTTCAACTACTGCTCGCGTAGCCAAAAGAAAATCGGAGGTGTGAAAGTATGCCATTGAAAGTCATGCGGATAGAAGACGCCCCCGTAAGGGTTATGCGATGGGATCGCGGTAAGGCGCTCCGCCTAGTCGATGAAGCGGACGGCGCAAAGAACGTCGATGTACACATCAATTTGATCAATGTCGATTCCGGCCCCGGGCCGACACACTACCACGCTAAAGCCGAAAATATTTACGTGGTTCTGGAAGGAAACGTCGAGGCCATCGTCGAGGGAAAGAAATATCGCTTAGGCCCGGGAGAAGTCGCGTTTATTCCGCCCGGCGTGCGCCACCAAGCCGGTAATTGCGGTGATAAGGTCGCGCGCGTTCTCGAGATCTATGCTCCCGCGGGCGAGGATTTTCACATTGTCGACGATTCAGAAAACAAGCCGCAACTTAGCGAATAATCCAATTCAAGAACGATGGCGAAGATCAAATTGGGCGTCTTGTTGCCCCATTTCGGTAAAGAAGCCTCACGCTCGCGGATCATCGAAGGCTCCCAAATGTGCGAGGATCTGGGATTTCATTCCGTATGGGTGAGAGACCATTTGATTTGGCATCCGCACGGCATGGAGAAGTCTGGTCTCAAATTCGTCGAGCCGATCGTCACGCTTTCCGCGGTCGCGGCGGTCACGAAAAAAATTAATTTGGGCATCGCGGTGCTTGTGCCGGTTCGTTGGCCGCTCAAAGTCAGCCAGGATTTGGCCAGTCTGTCTTACATCGCAGGCGGCCGGGTGATCGCCGGAATGGGGTTGGGATTCAATCCCGCGGAGCTCGCTACGGTCGGGTTGCGCATCGAGGATCGGATCGAAATCCTGCGCGAGACGGTCGAGATTGCGCGCTTGATATGGAAAGAAAATAACGCTTCCTACCAGGGGAAAATATTTTCATTCGAGAACGTGACGATCGAGCCCAAACCCGTGGAACCGATCCCGATTTTCTGCGGTGGCAGCACCCGCGCCGCGATAAGACGTGCCGCAGAATACTGCGACGGCTGGATTCCCGGTCGTGTGCCGCTGGCGACTTTCGATGACCGAATTAAGTATCTGCGACAATTGACCGATAGGAAAATTATTTTGGGCAATATCCCGATCACCCGCATCGACACGGACCGAAAGAAAGCCCGCGCGAGTATCAATGTGGAGGCGCTGGCGGAGAGCTCGGAGGGCGCGAGCCACTGGATCAAGCCGCCTTCCGGAAAGTTTCAGACCATCGAAGACCTGGAAGGATTGTTGATCGTCGGAAATCCCGATGACTGCGCCGCGGAGATCGAAAAGTTCCGCCTCCGAGGCGTCGAACACCTGGTCTTCGATCTCCGCCTCCAGTACGATCGCTACGAAGAGAGTCTGGAACTGATCGGGAAGGAACTGCTTCCGCGCTTCGACTAAACAAGAAGCACTCGTAATTCAATCCTATTCAATCCCCAGGGATGCTCTGAAGCAGTCTCGATTGTCGCGGTGGTGAAATGAAAACTCAACCGGCGCGCGCGATGCGCTTCTAGGGACTCGTTCCGGACGATGTGCTAAGTGCGTTCCGTGAAGAAATTGTAGAGCCAGCCGAAAAGAAGACCTGCGAGCCCGCCGCCAACCAATGAATAGACCGTGCCGAGGATGAGAGCAAGCGGCACATTGATCGGATCATACCCGGGATAGACCGAGCTTAGCAGCGCAAGGTATGCGCCGCCGTACGGGCGTAAAATGAGATTCATCAATGTGACGAACAGAAACAGGATGGTTTCGAATAATGCGCCGGCGATAATCATGGCTGTGATTGAAAGCTTCATGTTAATTACTCGAATCCATCACAGTGGCGCTTCAATGGTAAGGAGGCGGCAACAGCGACACCAAACAGGATGTGATCGCGCGCCAAGACTTGTTGCCGCCGATCCGGCAGTTTAGGTATACCCCTCCGCTGGAGACGTTGTGCCGGTTACCCGCAAAGCGGCGCGGCGCGCCGCAAGCAGTCGAATCGAGTGCCGCTGGCTAAGAGATTTTCGCTGCTATTTTCCCGTCAGCGTTGCCTGCACTTGCTTAAAGGTATCGAGATTTTTCTGCAGTCCGCTGATATGATCCTGCATCTCGACGAGCGAAGTTCCAAATTGCGCCACTGAGCCCACCGGACCGCCCGCCTTGCCGGCCTTATCCAGCAGCCCCCCGATCTGGGCTTCCGCTTGCCGCTGTGTCATCGAGCCGCAAATATAGCCCAGGCCAAACACGCCAACGACTGCAGCAATCGTTATCGCCCGCGATAGTTTTGCTTTCGTCATAAGTACCTCCTCTGTTCCGCTTCGGCAAATTGGTTATCCGATTAGTGGTTTGTGTCGCCTCTGCTTTCGCGTCCGCTCCCAGGAGAGGGACGGGCGACGGCGCCGCGGATCAAGCGCGCGACGTCGTACTCCATGACGGTTTCTCCTCTCTGGTTCTTCACCCACTGACGATAGTTTACAATCCCACCGCCTCGTGCCGGTATCGGTTTGGTTTCCATCACTTCGATCTCGACCTGAATCGTATCGTCCACTTTCACCGGCCCGAACAAACGCATCTTATCCAAACCCGCGAACGCCATGCCCGTGCCGTGGATGATTCCGGTTTGGACCGTGAGACCTTCCGCCATGGCAAACGTCAGGCTTCCCGGCGCGATGCGCTCCCCATATAAACTCTCTTTGCGAATGTATTCCAGATCGAGGAACAGCGGCTCAGTCAAACCGACAAGACCGACGAACTGTAAAATGTCGTGCTCGGTAATCGTGCGCCGGCCGGTGACGTAACGATCACCGATCTTAAACTCCTCGAACGTTTTGCCGTTCATACGATGCCCTTCTCTTTGAGCTGCGCCACCACCTCGCTGCTCATGCCGAGCCAGGACGCAAGCACTTGTTCTGAATGTTCGCCGAGCAAGGGCGGCGGCAGCCGCACCGATGCCGGAGTGGCGGAAAACTTGACCGGTAAGCCCACCATACGCACCGTTCCCGCAGTTGCATGTGCGACTTCCACGAGCATCTGGCGGTGCAAAACCTGCGGCGACTGAAAGACTTGGTCGATGGTTTGAATCGGCGCGCAGGGCACTTCGGCTTTGTTCAACAGCCGCAGCCAGCTTGCGTTCTTTCGGCTGCGAAGTATGTCAGATAAGATGGAGATCAAAACTTCGCGATTTGCGACACGCTCGGAATTTTTTTCAAAGCGTGGATCTCGAGCGAGCTCCGACTTGCCAATTGCCGGGCAAAAGCGTTTCCAGATTTCCTCGCTGGCCACTCCGACCACCAAATAACTATCCTCGGTTTGAAAGCTTTGATACGGAACGATCGTCGGATGCGCGTTGCCCCACCGGCCGGGAACTTTTCCGCTCAAGAGATAATTGCTGCCGGCGTTGATTAGAACGGCAACTTCGGCTTCGAGCAAGGAAGTGTCGAGCTTTTGGCCGACACCCGTTTTCTCCCTGGCATAGAGCGCGGCCGCGATGGATTTGCCGAGCATCAACCCGGCGACTACATCGATGATTGCAACCCCGACTTTCAACGGCCCGCTTTCCTCGGTGCCGGTAATGCTCATCAGGCCTCCCCATGCCTGGACGATGAGATCATACCCCGGCATGTCGGCCATCGGTCCGTCGGCGCCGAAACCAGAGAGCGAGGCGTAAATTATTTTGGGATTGATAGTCCTGAGTTGATCATAGCCAAGTCCGAACTGCTCGATCCCTCCGGGACGAAAGTTCTCGATCATTACGTCGGCATGCTCTGCCAATTGGCGCACCAGAGAAGTGCCTTCCGCTGATTTGAGATCGATCGTGAGGCTTTTCTTGTTGCGGTTGACACAAAGAAAATAGGCGCTTTCGCCGTTGGCGAAAGGCGGGCCCCATCCGCGGGTGTCATCGCCGACGCCGGGTTGCTCGACCTTGACGACTTCGGCGCCAAGATCGCCGAGAAACATCGTGCAGTAAGGGCCGGCGAGTACCCGCGTCAGGTCGAGGACGCGAATGCCGGCGAGCGGTCCGCGGTTTAGTTCAGTCATGGTTCCAGAATTATCGGATCTGGCGCGCATGTGTCATCCTGGGGCCAAGCCGAAGGATCTGCAACACAGAGAGCACAAGGACGCGAAGCGTTTTGAATTGTCGCCGGGCGCAGCATGCTGCGCCCCTGCTCACAAAATCAATGCAGCTTCGAGATGCTTCGCTTTGCTCCGCATGACAGATTGGACTAGACAACAACGCGCTGCGCAAATTACTTGAATTCGATACCTTTGCTCTTGAGAATATCTTCCAATGTTTCGACTCCCAGCCAGAGGCCTGGCATACCGCCGGGGATAGCCGCCACTTCGATGGCTTCCAACACTTCGCGGGGACTCGCGCCCAGCGTCAGCGCTCGCTCGCTATGCAGGCGGACACCGCGCGGGCGGTTGAGCGCGCAGCAGATGCCGACCATGATCAACTCTTTTGTGCGGCGGGGAAGCGCGCCTTCACGGCCGAACGTGCCGTCGACGTAGAGCCCCTTAAGCTTTTCGAAATACTCAGGGTCGAGCTTGGCGATACTGTTATAAGCTTGGTTCTCCGCGCCGAGGGCCGTTTTTTCGAATGCGTCTCTCGCGTCTTGTGTCATACTCTCTCCTAAAGCTGTCTTGCGACGTCGATCTGTCAGAGTTTCGTTTCAACACAGAAAGCACAAAGGACCGCGAAGCGTTTTGAACGTCGCCGCAATGTTATTCCGGTCGTCTGTGGTGAATCGTTATTCCGTGCTCCGCTTCGATCCATTCAGTCCTTTCTGGTGTTTTGCGCGATCACAACATCCACCAGCGCCGGACCGTTTTTCTCCAAGGCGCGGCTGATGGCGGGCTCAATCCCGTCCGGCTGCTCAACGCGCTGGCCGTAAACACCGAACGTTTCCGCGAGCCGGGCGAAGTTTAGATCGGGCCCGGTAATCTCAGCGCCCATTTCCGCCGCTATGCGAACCCGCTGTTCGGAGCCGCGGAATTGATTTTTGACCGCCATGTAAGCACGGTTATTGAAGACGATCACGGTGAGAGGCACGCGATATTTGGCTAACGTCCACAAGCCCTGCAAACCGAACATCGTGCAGCCGTCGCCCAGGCAGGCGACGACTCGCCGGTTGGGAGACGCGAGCTTGGCGCCGATAGCAGCGCCGAGGCCCCAGCCTAGATAGCCGCCCGAGGAGTTAGAGAAATAGG
>JBIOXP010000228.1:0-4787 GCA_044869705.1 Binatia bacterium
CAGAACCTCGAGACTCTCGAGGCCGCGACGCTTTATTCGAATGAACAAGGCCTGACGAAGCGAAAGTTTAGCGTAAATGAATTGTTTCCGCCGGAGACTTGGGAACTCTTCACGTAGCCGCGGTGCCGATGACGCGCGGCTTTGTTGCGGCGACTCGGCGGCTCTATAAGTTTGCTGGGATTGGCACTTAGTCCAAAAAAGAGGCCCGTGCGGTGCTGCGCACAGGCCTCTTTTTGTCGTAAGAACCTTTTGTAAGATTAGGATGTTGGTTTTGTTTGGGAAGCAACAAATCTTGCGCGACGATTTTTTGCCCAGCAGTCTTCCGTGTGTTCCTTGCAGACTGGAATTTCTTCACCATAACTGATGGTCGACATCCGGTTGCCCGCAACGCCTAAGGTCGCCAGATAATCCATGGCGGCTTGCGCGCGTTTTGCGCCCAGCGCCATGTTGTAATCCGCCGCGCCACGCTCATCACAATGTCCTTCGATCTGTACTCGTACTGCAGGATTGCCTTTGAGCCAATCGGCATTGTCTTTCAAAATCGCGCGTGCGGTTTGAGACAGATCAGCGCTGTCAAAATTGAAGTTGATGTCCTTCAGAGGTCCGCCGCCTGCTGCTTCACCTCTTTGCAACGCGTCCAGGCTCGAACCTGGCGTCACGTCGGACTTGGCTACAACTGGATTGCTGGCCGCGCTCGCGGAACTTCCGCTAGCAGCACTCGGATTTTCCGCGGTCCATTTCGGCGGAGGCGGATTGGCCGGATTGCCGCAACCGAACAACCCTACAAGCGCCAATACGCTCAATCCATAGCTCAGTAACCGTCTTTGCTGCCTCATCATCGATTCCGCCTTTCGCGTCCGTAACGGACTGATTTTGATCGGTGATTGTGAAGCATCACAACGAACCTGTCAACTATTAAGTAAAATAATATTTTATTTTGACCCCAAGATACGGAATTTTACCGAAAAATCACACGGATTACCGGGATTGCAAAGCAATCTAGACTGCCGGGACCAATCGTATGCCGTACAGCTTCTCTTGCCGGATGCCAAGGCGACGCCACCGCTCTCCACCATCATAGGTGGTGTAGATGACGCCGTCGGTATACCCCACGCAAATTGAATCCTTATCGAGAGGGTTGATGGCAAAGCCGCAGGTCATGTGCGAATAATTCGAAGGCAAGCCATCGGTTAAAATTCGCCAGGTGGCGCCGGCATCATCGCTACGCAAGATTTGAGTTTTTGCGCCGCCGGACTGCGCCGACGTATTGCGACTGAATTTAACCGTGTTGTAGGGTCCCGCGCGAACGGTGCGATACCCAGGCCAAGCCGCGGGTCCGTTTTCCGCTGCGCCGAGATATACACGATCAGGGGCCGCGGGATGATTACACATCGGAATCGCGTAGGCGCGTCCCATGCCGTAATCGCACTTGGTCCAGCTGTTTCCGCCGTTATCGCTTTTGTATGTGCCGAGTCCGGTGCTCGCAAACAGGGTCTCTAACCGCGTCGGGTGACGGGTTACCCAGTGCACGTCGCGATAGACGCGGCCGTCTTCATGGTTCCCCATCTCATACGGCACGATACCCGCCGGATCGTTGATCTTCGGAAACGCCGTTGCGCTCGGAGGTCCGCTGATATCTTCCCAAGCCGCGCCGCGATCACGGCTGCGCGCGACCCCGCCCTCTTCGATGCCGACGATCATTTCGTCCGGCACCCGCGGATCGAGCGTGATGCAGCGAACATGAGCCGTATGCGGTCCCGGAGGAAAAGTCCATTTATTGTAATCAGGCAGATTGCGAAAGGCCGAAAGCTCGCGAAAAGATCTGCCGCCATTTTCGCTTACGTAGACTGCCGCCGGTAGCGTGCCGACGTAAATTTCGTTGCTCCGAGTCGGATGAACTGCCATGGTCCAGATATCGCGATAATCGATCCCGCCGGACGGGAGCCATTGCCAACTTTCGCCGCCATCCTCGCTCACGTGGATCTCTGTCAGGGTAGCGGCGTACAAACGCTTAGGATCGAATGGATCGGCCGCGACTTCGCGCACGGTCTCTCCCTCGAGGGCGCTGTTCAGTACCTCGACCGCGTCAGAGTTTCCATCCCATCGACAGCGCACCAGACCGTCAGGCTTCAATAAAAAAAGATTCAATTTCCCATTGTTAGTCGGCATAGAAACCTCTCGGTAGAAAATTTCGCTATCGCGGTCGCAGAAAACAATCCATAGGGTAAAGCCCGCTGTGTCGTCAAGCCGCTTCGTGAGCACGCACTTAGAAGTCGCGTGGTCGGAGTGGATATAGGGAGCATTAACTAAACTAAGAAGTGATCGTGTCGCTAACCGTTGCTCGAGAGATAAAACGTGGTCGGGGAAAGATTCCTCGCGTCGGCTGGGAATGACAATGCCGGTCACTTCCGGCGAAAATGAGAGATCTTTCTTTTCCGGTCCGAAGGCCTTATCCATGGCTTGCGCTCACCGCGGAAAATGCAAACGAGCATCACTCGTCCTGTGACGCTCCGAAATTGGTGATCTTGAAATTTTTCTACGACCTTGCCGCAGGCGGATTGGGATTGGACCCCGCTAAAGCATTCGGCTATGACGGTCTGAGGCATATCCATTCAACCGAGGCCTCGTTGCGAAGGAGGAGGTAAAAAATGTACGGATGGCGCGCACGGATTGGTCACGTCGCCCCCTCGCGCGGTGACACTCTCGTTTACGAATTTTATAAAATATTTTCTGAAGGCTTCATGATCCTCAATACCACCGGCACGGTGCGGCAACTCGTCGACGGCGATTTTGAAAAACAGCTCGCTCGTATCGAAGAGGCGGTGCAGGACTTAGTCGAAAACCACTGCGACTCGATCATCTTCAGCGGCTCCCCGCTTTTCACGCGTCTGCCGTTCGGGAGTGACCGAGAGCTTGGCAAAAAGCTCAGCGAGAAGTTTGGCGTGCCAGTCGCTGCGGGCCTGACCGCGGAAGTGGAAGCATTGAAAGCAATGAACTGCAAAAGGCTCGTGATCGGCACTCCCTACCCGGAAGAGCTCAACGATAGGCTCAAACGTCACCTCGAAAGCTCCGGATTTGAAGTTTTGCAGATCGCCGGTTACGGCGTACGCAAGAACGCCGACCTGACCGATTTACCTGTGCATGCCTCATACAAAATCGCCAAGCGCCTGTACGCCCAGGGGCGAGATGCCGACGGTGTGTTTATCGCGTGTCCTCGCTGGCCGACCCTTGCGGACGTGGAAGTGCTGGAGCAAGAAATCAAAAAGCCGGTCGTGACCAGCAGCCTCGCGTGTATCTGGTATGCAATGAAACTGATCGACGTGAAAGAAAACATTCATGGCTTCGGCCGATTGATGGCGAGCTTGTCCTGACCGCGTTGGCTCACACCGGGGCGTTCCAGACTTTTCGCGCCACTTCTAGCATCACGTCCAGCTTGCGGAACTGTTCATCTTCGGTCAGCAGGTTTCCGCGCAGGCTCGAGGCGAAGCCGCATTGTGGGCTAATAGCGAGCTGTTCGAGCGGCAGATAGCGGGCTGCTTCGTCGATCCGCCGCCGCAACTCGTCGACACTCTCTATCCGACCGACCTTCGTTGTAATCAGTCCGAGCACGACGATTTTTCCCTCGGGAACGAAACGGAGCGGCTCGAAGCTTCCGGCGCGCTCGGTGTCATATTCCAATAGCAGCCTTGGATGCTGAAGTCCGGCAAAAAGCCTCTCCGCGATCGCATCGTAATGGCCCTGTCGATGCCACATGCTTTGACGATTGCCGCGACAGATGTGAATGCCAAAGGTCGTCTCGGCAAATCCGGCGATCACTTCATTATCCGCTTTGATCGAGCGTTCCATCACTTCGAGCGGATTTTCGCCCCGTGAGCGCATCGCCGCGAGTGAATCCGGATCGACATAGGCTGTGTAGCCAGGCGCATCGATACCAACATAACGGCAGCCGGCTTGCGAAAGCTGGTCGATCATTTCGCGTTCGACACTCACGACATCACCTAGAAACTCCGCGATGCTCGGATAGATGCGGCGCGAAGCTTCGGCATCATAGCACTGCTGAATTCGATCCGGTCCGATTAACGTCACCTTCACCGGTCGGTCCGTCAAGCTTTGCGTAAATCGAAAATCCTCGAGCAGTGAATTGTGCACGAGCTTGAGCGGTTGAATGACTCGCTTGCGATTCAGTAGAATCGGATCCTGTCCTTTGTGCGTCGCCGTTTCATCGCGATCAGCACGTTTCAACGCTTCGTGATAGGATTTGACGCCGGCCTGCCACTCCTCCACTCCCGCGACCACGGAAAAGCTTTCCATGAAGCTGGTGCGGCGAAACTCGCCATCGACAACGATCGGTAGACTGTGCGCAACTTGTTTCACCACGACCTCGCGAATCGCCTGATCTTGCGTTTGCTTTAACTGCGCTTCACCGATTCGGCCTTCGCCGAGCGCAACGAAGGCATCTTTGAGTGCCTGCGGTCTCAACAGACTGCCGACCAGATCCACTCGCATAGTTTTAAGTTCAATGGGTTTATATTCGCTCATCGGACTACGCTTCCGGTAGTTCTTGTCGCCACACGCCAAGTGTTCACTGCTGATTTATGTTGCTACTCGATTTCCTTCTTTACTGCGGCAGCAAGATAATAGCGAGCCACTCGCAAAAGTAAAAATAGGTACTCATCACTGCGTCAAGCCGAACTTGCAGCCAAGTTACCCGCGTTGAGTTGTCCAAGGCGTTCTTGGCAGATTCGGCGCTGCGCGTGATCTACGGGAGCGGTCCGTCTGCCGATATT
>JBIOXP010000229.1:0-20332 GCA_044869705.1 Binatia bacterium
ACGGAGGCGATGACGCTATCGGATCGCATTGCCATGGTGAACAGCGGCCGACTCGAACAAATCGGCACGCCTGAGGAAATTTACGAGAAGCCCGCCACTCCCTTTGCCGGTCAATTTCTCGGTCGAACTGTCGTGTTCGAAGGAACTTTTCGAAGATCCGCGGCGGAGCAGTGGGTCGAGCTATCCGGTCAACAGCGAATTCCGGTCCGGGTGAACGCAACCGCCTCATTCTTGGACGGCGCACTGGTGCGGCTGATCACGCGACCTGAGGATATCGCAATTTTACCGCCTGACGGACTCGAACCAACTCAGGTCGATGCCACCGTGGAGCAGGTGGACTATCTCGGCGACCGCTTCGAGTATTACGTACGGGCGGCGGACACTCTGCTCATTCTCACAGGAACGAAAAAGCACCGTTACCCGATCGGAGCTAAAGTTCGTCTCGGCTTCGATCCCGCTCGCCTGAGTCTCTACACGGAGTGGGAGTGACTGTGAACGTCATAGCGACTGCCGACAAACATCCGGTCGCAAGAGTTCGCGTTCGCCCGATGCGTATTGCGGAGGTTTCCTTAGTTGCTTTTTTTGTGCTTGTCACCGGGCTGCCGCTGCTGTTTTTGATCGCTGGAAGCTTTAACCTGGCAGCGCCAGGGCAAGCCGCGCTTTACGGGCTGGCGAATTGGGCTCGGGCCTTCAGTGACCGGACAACGATGAGCGCGCTTTGGATGAGCTTTCTGCTCTCGGGCGCGCGCTTGGTTCCGGCAATTATCGTTGCAGTCTTGTTTGCCTGGCTGATCGCACGCACCGATATGCCCGGCGGCAATACGATCGAATTTTTTTGCTGGCTGGCCTACTTCATCCCGGATTTTCCGCTGACGCTCGCCTGGATCCTGCTCCTGGATCCCAATTACGGCTTACTCAATACGCTCGCGCTTCAACTGCCGTTCGTGCACAGGGCCCCGTTCAATCCCTATAGTTTCTGGGGCATCGTCTGGGTGCACACCTCGACCGGTGGAATTTGGTTCAAAGTCATTTTGTTGACGCCGGTGTTTCGCCGGCTCGGCGCAGCACTGGAAGAAGCGGCGCGAGTGGCCGGCGCAAACACTATGACGGTGCTCTGGCGAGTCACCGTACCGGTACTGTCGCCGATGATCTTGGCGGTCTCGGTGCTGAGCTTTATCCGCGGTTTGCAGTCCTTCAATACCGAGCTTTTGCTTGGAACACCGGCGGGCATCTATGTGTACTCGACGCGAATTTACGATTACATTCGTCGAGAGCCGGCTGCTTACGGGGAAGCAACGGCTCTCGGCTCGGTTTTTATCATCGCGCTCGGCATGCTGCTGTTTCTCTATTGGCGGTTTTTGCGCGGCAAACGGAGATTCACGGTGGTGACGGGTCAAGGCTACTCAACGATGCGGGTGAGACTCGGGCGCTGGCGGTACGTGGCTCTCGCTGCTTGCGTTTTCTACATCGCGATCATGACGCTGTTGCCGCTGGTTTTTCTGATCATCGGATCATTCATGCGGCGCTACGGATTTTTTAACATCAACGCGCCGTTTACACTGGCACATTGGCGAGGCGTGCTCAGCGATCCGATTTTTTTCCTGGCGCTAAAGAACAGTCTGCTGATCGCGACGATCACCGCCGGCGCGGGGATTGTTCTTTATTCCCTGACGGCCTACGTTGTCGTATCCCGCCGTGCGATCTTGGCTCCTCTCCTCGAAGGGCTCTGCTGGTTGCCGCACATTCTGCCGGGCATTCTTCTCGGCCTGGGCATCCTGTGGCTCTTTCTAGCCACGCCTCTGCGGTTCATATTCTACGGCACGATCTGGGGCCTGGCTCTGGCGCTGATGGTGAGCGATAGTCCGGTCACGACCCAGGCCTTCAGAGCAGGTTACTTGCAGCTCGGCGCCGACCTCGAAGAAGCCGCACGAGTCGCGGGCGCAACTTGGGCGTTCAGCTATCGGAGAATTTTATTGCCGCTCCTGGCGCCGATCGCCGGTGCGGTCGGTTTGATGAATTTCGGCGGCGCCTTGACCAGCATCAGCACTCCCGTGTTACTTTACAGCCACCAATCGCGTCCATTGGCAATTTTGATGCTCAAGTACAGCGTGACCGGCGAGCTCGAGCGAGGAGCCGCTCTCGGTTTGCTGATCACTGCGATGATCTGCGTGATGATGATAGTCGGCCGGAGGCTTGGATTGCAGTTGTCGGGGCAGCAATGAAAATCGGCGCATTCGGAGGTGGCATGCGAGCTTTGGCTGTTCTCCTCAGCGCGCTCCTGTGGAGTGCGCCATTATTGGCGCAGACCCAACAGGATTGGAACACGATTGTCGAGGCGGCCAAAAAAGAAGGCAAAGTTGTGGTCGCGGGCTCGCCCGACCCGGTCATGCGCAACGAGATTATTCCGAAGTTCAAGGAACGTTACGGTATTCCGATCGAGTTCATGGCTGGACGGTCCAGCGAAATCAGCGCCCGAATAAAAACCGAACGCGGCTCAGGTATTTATAGCGTGGATGTTTTTTTGGCCGGGCCGGATACCACCGCGACTACACTTTACGGCGAAAAAATAATCGATCCGCTCAAGCCCTTACTGATCATGCCCGAAGTCGCTGATGGCGCAAAGTGGAAACTCGGCAAAATCTGGTTTGCGGATCCCGAGGAACGTTTTGCCGTGCGTGCGTTCAGCAGCGTCGCGACTTTTCTCTTCATCAATACGGAGCAGGTAAAGCGGGAAGAAATGCGCACGGCCAAAGACCTGCTCAATCCGAAATGGCGCGGCAAAATTTCCACCGAAGATCCGACCACCACGGGCTCGGGCGCGAACTCTGCGGCGCGCTTCTACCACGATCTCGGTGAAGATTTTGTGCGCAAGCTTTACATCGAGCAAAAAACCGTGCGCACGCGAGAACGACGCCAAATGGCGGATTGGTTGGCGCGCGGAACGCAACCCATTTGCTTGAGTTGCCGAGAAGATGATGTGCGGCCGCTGATCAAAGACGGATTCAAAATACTCGAGATTTTCGAGCTTGCGGACATGCCGGGCTCGATTAACGGGTCGCCCTGGATGCTGACCTTGGCGAATCGAGCGCCAAACCCCAAGGCGGCGCAACTGTTCGCTAACTGGATTCTTTCCAGAGAGGGCTTGGGAATTTATGCGCGCGGTTATGGCTCTGTGAGCATGCGCACGGACATCGACGAGACAAACCTCAATCCCGGCAACATACCAAAACAAGGCATCAAATATTTCGACGATACGGATTGGAAGTGGATTGTCACGGGGCGCCAGGAATATCGGGAAAAAGTCTGGCAGGTTCTGAAAGGGAAATAGCTGTTCAAAACGTTGAAGTCGTTCAAGACGTTTTAATCGCTTCGGTAGGACGCGGTTCTCAATTCCGTTAAAGGGCTGCGCCACGCGACCAAGGGATTTGAAGCCGGCCGAATAAACGCCTTCAAGATTGGACGGTTTGCAACGATTCAAACTGCTCGAACGTTTTGAACTCTTCACTGAAAGGAAAACTCATGGCCAAGAAAATGAGCATCTACTATCGGGCGCCGAGTCACGTGCCGTTGTGGAAAGTGATGGAAGAGGGCGGGTTTTTGCAGAAGCACGGCTTAGAGATGGAGATGGGATCGTTGGAGGGACAGCGCAAGCGCGCCGCCGAGGGGTTGAAGGCAGGCGATCTCGATGTCGTTTCCGGCAATCACCACAATTTGTATGCTCGGAAGGCGCTCTATGGCGATCCCTATGTGCATATCGCGCAGAGCAACAACGCCTGGCGGGAAAACTTTCTTGTCTGCGGCCAAGGCATTGCCGGCTTGCAGGATCTACAAGGCAAGCGCGTCGCGATGGACGATTACGACGGCCATACGGGATTGAATGTGTGGCTCTATCTCAAGCAACATGGACTCGAAGAAGGTCGCAATGTCGAGTTGGTGACTGACCCTGTGAAAGGCGCAGAGCGCGCCAAGGCCGTTAGCGAAGGCAAATACGACGCGACCTTTATCAGAGCGGTGGATCGGCTGCGCGCGCTCAAATTCGGCGCAAAAATTGTCGAAGTGGCGCCGATGGCGATGATCGAGGGCGTGACGCTCACGACCACGACAACTTACGTGAGCAAGCACGAAGACGAATGCCGATCGTTAATCATGGCGCTGATCGACGGTATTCACTTTTTCAAGACCAACAAGCGCGACACGCTCGCCATTGTGAAGAAGCATTGCTCGCAACTCCTCAAGATGCACGACGATGAAGAGTGGAATTGTTTCTACGAAACTCAATCCGAATCGCTGGAAAAAGCGCCCTATCCGGCCCTCGAAGCGATCCAGAATGTGTTCGCACTCGGCGTCAAACGTGATCCGCAAATCAGCGAATTCAATCCACTCGCCCTTTGGGATCTGCACTACGTGAAAGAGATCGACGACAGCGGCTATATACGAAACCTTTATCGCTAAATAGCTGTCCATGATTTGGGTCACGGGTCCAACAACAATTTCTCTCTCCGGTCGATATGACCGGTACTCTGCGCTCACGAGCCTGGGATACGCAATGAGCATCTGAGGACCTGCGAATTTTTGTACGGCATGGCATGCGCCCTCCGCATCAGTTGCCAACGCCCAATTTCCAAATTCCGAGAGTCGCGACCTTCTCATTGCGTCAGCTGGACGCAACAGATATGAACTAGGAAACCTGAGAGCCTCTTGCCTGTTCAGCCACGATCGGAGGAGTGAATGACGACCGATTCCACGCCTATCAACCTCTTTGAATTCGAAGAGATTGCCCGCGCGCGTTTGCCGAAAGCCGAATACGATTACATCGCCGGCGGCGCCACGGATGAGATCAGCATCGACCGCAATCGGCGTGCGTTCGGTTCGTGGGCGCTGCGGCCGCGCGTGCTGCGGGATGTGAGCACGCTCGATTTGTCGACTCGTGTGCTCGGCGCGAAAATTAATCTACCGGTTTTGATAGCGCCGTGCGGCGGCCATAAGCGAGCGCATCCCGAAGGCGAGATCGCCACTTATCGGGCCGCCGCGGCCTGCGGCACCGTGCTGGCTGTGAGCGCCAACTCCAATACGTCGTTCGAAGACTTGGCCAAAGCGGCCAGTGGCCAGCTCTGGATACAGATGTACCCGTTTCGCGATAAGCAGCTCAATCAAGAGTGGCTCGACCGCGCTAAAAACGCCGGCTACAAAGCCGTTGTGGTCACGTTGGATTCCCAGTGGCCGCCGAAGCGCGAGCGCAACATTCGCAACAATTATCGGCGCACCCGTGGCGTCAACTACCCGAACTCCGGTGCTGAAACACCACGACCGGCAGGGCGCGCCGGTGAGGGATCCGATCCGGCGGCGACCTGGAAAGATCTCGAATGGATTAAATCAGCGTGCGATTTGCCGGTGGTCGCGAAAGGAGTGATGACGGGTGAAGATGTCGAGCTTTGCGTCGAAGCCGGAGCCGATGGCGTGATTGTCTCGAATCATGGCGGGCGGCATCTCGATAATACTCTGGCCACGATCGAAGTCCTGTCGGAGGCGGTTCTGGCGGCCAAGGGAAAAATCGAAATCTATCTCGACGGCGGGATTCGGCGTGGCGCCGATGTCGTGAAGGCGATTGCACTGGGAGCTAAGGCGGTTTTTATCGGTCGGCCGCTTTTCTGGGGGCTGGCAGTGGATGGTGAAAAAGGTGTCATTCGCGTACTGGAAGTTTTGCGCGAAGAGATTGAGATCACGATGGCGAAATGCGGGCGGCCGACGATCGCCAGTATCGATGCATCAGTGGTCGTCAAAGCACCGCCACTATAGCGCTAGTCCTGAAACTAATGGATTCGATAACTATTTGGTTTTGATGTCATACCAACCCCGTCGGCGCGCCCGACTGTGTGAAAACTCATCTTGCGCCAATTTGTCATCTCCAACGGAGTGAGAGATCTTGCATTTTCAGCTCAATAAAAAGAAAGATTTCTCGGCGGAGTTCATCCTGAGTGCGTCGAAGGAACCTCGAAATGACAAGTTTTCACGCATTCTGACGCTCAGGATGAACAAGAGGTCGTATGCCATACGCCCTACGAAATTCCTGGATTCCGGGTCGCGCTAGCTTGCGCCAGTTTGCCCGGAATGACGTTCGAATTATTTTGCGAACTTTGATTGCGGGACACTACTGCTCAATGGCGTTTGAACGGCCGATTTATTTTTATGGACAGTATCACTCGAAAAATTGCCGATTACGCTGCGGGCGCGAGGTTTGCCGACATCACGGATGAAGCGATTCATGCTGCGACGCAACGGCTGTTGGATTCGCTTGGCTGTGCCCTCGGCGCTTATAATTGCGAGCCGGCGGAGATCGGCAGGCGATTGGCCGCTGGTCAGACGGCCGGAAAGTATCCCGGCCGCGTTCTTTGCTTCGGCGAGCATTTGCCCGCCGAAGCCGCGACTTTCATAAATACTACGATGATCCGCAATCTCGATTTCAACGACCGCTATCCGGGCGGCCATCCGAGCGATTGTCTGGGCGCGCTTCTGGCTATCGCCGGCGCGACGCACATTGACGGCGAACGGTTTTTGACAGCGATGATTGTCATCTATGAAATCTTCGCGCGACTGAGCGATGCGACGAGGCTTAGCCGGCGCGGTTGGGATCAAGGGTACGCCATCGCCATCGCCACCGCAGCGGGAATTTGTAACCTGCTCGGACTCTCGCTCGAAGCTGCTGCCAATGCCGTCGGCATTGCCGCCACATCGAACCTGCCGTTGAGAGTCACGCGCTCGGGCGAGCTTACCAGTTGGAAAAATGTCGCCACCGCTTACGCGGCACGCGACGGCGTGTTCGCCGCGCTGCTTGCCGCCGAAGGCACGAGCGGGCCCGGCAATGCCTTCGAAGGAAGGAACGGGCTTTTTGAAAATGTCACCGGGCCGTTCGAGCTAGCGCCGTTCCCGAGTAAAGCAGGAGGCACATATCTGACGCCGCGCGTGCAGATGAAATATTGGCCCATCGAGACCAACGGACAACCCGCAGTCTGGGCCGCGCTGGAACTGCGCACAAAAGCAGCGCCGAAAGACTGGCGGCAGATCGAAGTATTTACTTCAAAGTTTACCTGGTTCGAGATCGGCAGCGAGCCCGAAAAGTGGAACCCGCAGACGCGCGAGACGGCGGATCACAGTTTGCCCTATATCTTTGCTCGCGCGCTCGTGGACGGCCCGATTCGCGTGAGCTCGTTTCAAGAGGTGGCTGTGCGCGATCCCGCGCTTCGACCTCTGATGGCAAAGATCAAAGTGATTCCGGACGATGCGATCGAGGCGCTATTGCCGGAGAAAGTTTTGCTCCGCGTGGTGGCCACCACGGACGAGGGAACGCGTCATACCTGTGAAGTCGTCAATCCATTGGGGCATCCCGATAATCCGATGCAGGACCGCGACATCGAGGAGAAGTTTACCGCGCTCGCCGAGCCTGTGCTGGGAAGCGTCCGGAGTCGCGCGGCATGGCAAGGCTGGCGCGGTATCGCTGCGTCGCCGGATGTCGCTGCGCTGATGAACTTGCTGGATGTTCAATGCAAATGAACCTCGCTGACAATCAACCGATGAATGAAGTCCGCATCGTCGACACCACATTACGCGACGGCGATATCAGTCTTTGGGCTTACGGTATGACCACCGGGATGATGTTGCCCGCGCTCGGTCCCATGGACGATGCGCGCTTCGATTCAATGGAATTTTTTCTTAGCCTGCGCTTAAAAAAATTCGTGCGCGAGCACAAGGAAGACCCGTGGGAGTGGCTGCGCCTCGGAACCAGAAAAGTAAAAAACACCCGCCTGCGCTATCATGGCGGACTGCATAGCGGTTTTGAATTCATCCCTCAATGTATCCGCCAATTGTTGATCGAAACGGTGGTGAAATACGGCATCGACCTGACGCGCACGTCCAATGCCTGGAACGATTTTGCCGCGCTCGGGAAAGAAGCGGCGGAGCTCAAGCAACTTGGGATGGAAACGGTGATGAACCTCATCTATTCGATTTCGCCGCGCCACACAGACGCATACTACGGGCAAAAGGCCCGCGATGCGGCGGCGGTGAAGCCGTATCGGTTATGTTTCAAAGACGTCGGCGGCATGCTAACGCCGGAGCGCACGCGTGAGCTGGTGCGGCTCATTAAGCAGAATATCGGAGATGTTCCGCTGGAGTTTCACGCGCACTGCAATAACGGCCTGGCGCCATTCAACCTGCTCGAAGCGGTCAAGGAAGGCGTGCGCATCGTGCATACCGCCATTCCGCCGCTCGCCAACGGCTCTTCGCAGCCGTCGGTATTTAATGTCGTCGGAAACTTGCGCGCCCTCGGTTACAAGCCGCTCATCAACATGGAACCACTGGCGGCGGTCAGCGAGCATTTCGGCGCAATCGCCAAGCGAGAAGGCTTGCCGCTCGGCACGCCGCGTGAATACGACCAACGCTGGTACAGCCATCAAGTGCCGGGCGGGATGATTTCCAACCTGAGGCATCAGCTGAAGCTCATGGGCAAGGAAGAAAAGCTCGATCAAGTGCTGGAGGAAACCGCACGGGTACGCGCCGAGCTGGGTTATCCGATCATGGTGACACCCTTCGCCCAGTTCGTCGGCAGTCAGGCGGCCATCAATGTGATTCTCGGCGAGCGCTACAAGGAAGTCACCGATCAGGTGATCCAGTACGCCCTTGGTTTCTGGGGGAAAGAAGGCAGCGACCACATGGACGGAGCGGCGAGAGCAAAGATTCTGGATCGCGCCCGGGCGCGCGAAATCGAAAAAAATGAATATCCAGAGCCGAGCCTCGCAGAGGTGCGCAAGCAATACGGCGGGCCGCATTTGTCGGACGAGGAATTGTTGTTACGTTATTATGCCGGTCCGGAGTTCGTCGATGCGTTAACGAGCGCGCCGAAAAGAGATTACTCCTCGGTAAAACGCCCCTTGTAACACTGATCGAAGAATTGGGCCGGAAGAAACTCCGCCGTGTTTTTATCCGAAAAAAAGATTTTTCGCTGCTCGTGCAAAAAGGTGCGTGATGGCGTCCATACTTTCAAATCGAGCGTTCGTGATTTTACGACGTCTGCTTCTTAGTGTTCTGATTGCGGCAGTTTACGTTCCGGCGTTGGCGCGCGCGCAAGCCGTAAGGGCGAGCTACTCGGGACTTTCGGGCCAAAATCTGCCGTTCTGGCTGACCTACGACGCGGGGCTCTACAAGAAGTACGGATTGAATACGGAAATATTGCTGATCTCGGGCGGATTGACAAACATTCAAGCGATCCTAGCAAACGAAATTAATTTCACCTATCTCGGCGGCGCATCGCCGATCCAAGCGGCGGCTCAGGGCGCCGATATCGTGGTTTTCGCGAGCGCTTACGGGCTGATGCCCTACGGTATGGTAGGCGCTAAAAATATCCACTCTCCAATGGATCTGAAAGGCAAGATCTTTGTCGTGTCGCGCCTCGGCGGCATCGAGGAAACTGCTGCCCGCCTGGCGCTGGAGCGATTGGGGGTTGGCGCGCGCAACGTTTCCTTCTTGCAAGCCGGTCCGGACCCGGTGCGCATCGCGGCGCTGGAATCGGGTTCGGCGCAAGCTGCCATGCTCGCACCGCCGGGATTGTTCGTTGGGACCGCGCGCGGTCTCAACCTATTGGCAGATCTCGGTGCGCTGAACATAAAATATCCTACGTCAGTGGTCGCGGCGTCGCGCGCGTTTGTGGCTCGGCAAAGAGAGGTGGCAAAGCGTTTCCTCATGGCCCTTGTCGACGGACTTCACGTTTATCGCCAAAACAAGAGCCTGGCCATGCAAGTGCTCCAGAAATACACCAAGAGCGCCAATCCAGACATCCTCTCACAAACCTACAACTACTTCGTCAAGAACACTCCCGCCTTGCCGCTGTCGGACCCGGCGACGATTCAAGCGGCGCTGCTACCGGATAAACCCGTCACTCGGAAAATCGCAGAATTCTACGATAATTCCCTTCTCGAAGAGCTCGAGCGCGAAGGGTTTTTAAAAACTCTGGCGAAATAGCGTCTGCGCTCAGTTGCTACCTACTCAAGAGCTGGACGTGTGCGAAGAGGGGCGTACGCCATACGGCTCTAAACTTAAGACGTGAAAGACGAGGCGAAGGATTCCTCGCCTCCGGCTCGGCATGACATTCCCTGTCCTCTCGAACCATTCGACCGGCTCAGGATACATTCCATGAGAGATCTTTCTCCGGTCTCCGCTTTTTCAGCGGGCTAGAATCACAAAGCAGTCGTCGTTGCCGGCGGTCTGCGATGATGCGTTGCCTGCTCGTAAGCATAGGCAAACTTGATCAAGTTACCGTCGTCGTAGGGGCGGCCAATGAAACAGAGGCCCGCCGGTAAATTGTCCCGGGTAAATCCGGCTGGAACGACGATGGTCGGAACGTAAACCAGAAAAGTATTCAGATGCGGCGCGCCTTTCTGGTCGACAAACGGCGGCGCAATGCCGTCTTTGATCAACGTGGGTTGATGCTCTACTGCTTTGTGCACGATGGCGTCGAGATTGTGATCGGCCATGACCTTTAAAAAATTTGTCATCAGCTGGTCCTGTGCCTTGAGGCTCTCATAGTGCTTCATCGGGTCGGGTTTTCTCTTGAAGCGATCCTGAGAACGTTTCACCACTTTGGCGAATTCCGGCGAGGCGATAACGTCTTCCGGCGTTTTGAACGGCGGCCGGGCGCTCCGACCGAAATAATTTTTGAACGATTCGTCCGTATCGGTGGGGCCGCCAGAGCGCTTGGCGAGCAGCTCTTTGATTTCGGGAATCGCGATCGGATCGACGATCTCGGCGCCGGCGGCACGCAGATCGGCCACCGCTTTATCGAAAACCGCCGAGACTTTCTTGAAGTCTTCGGATTCGGGTTCGGCATTGAGGCCGATCGATTCGCGCAAGACGCCCAAGCGAACGCCTTTCAGTCCGCCTTGGTCCAAAAATTGGGTGAAAGTATCCGGAATATGACCGATGCCGCGCGCCGTAATCGGGTCCTCGGGATCATACCCGACCATGACGTCAAGCAGCTTTGCGAGATCAGTTACACTACGCGCCATGGGACCGAGAGAGCCAAAAATTTCCGGCCAGCAACCATACACGCCTCCGCGGCTCACGAGACCTGCTGAAGGGCGCATCCCGCTAATACAGTTCCAGGTCGATGGCCGGCGGATCGAAGCGAGACCTTCCTGTCCCACGGCAACGGTTGTGAAGTTCGCGGATACGGACGCCGCCGAACCGCCGGATGACCCGCCGACGGTACGTTGCGGATCATAAGGATTGCGCGTCGAGCCGAAGAGCGAGCCATGGGTGTCACCACCGCCCAGCTCGCCAAGAGTTGCTTTGCCCAAAATGATTGCGCCGGCTTGGCGCAATCTCTCCGCGACGAAAGAGTCACGATCCGGATAATAATTTTTAAACACTAGGGATCCCAGAGTTGTTGGCATGCCTTTGACGTCGGCTTGATCCTTGATGATCACTGGTATGCCATGCAGCGAACCGACGGGGCCGGATGCCTTGTATGCGGCATCCAAGCGCTCGGCCTCTTTCAGGGCTTCGGAATTTACCGTGATCAAAGCATTGATCGCAGGACCGCCCTTATCGAATCTTTCGATTCGATCGAGATAAGCTGCAACAAGTTCGCGGCAGGTGAGAGTGCCCGAACGATAAGCGGCGTGGATATCATCTATCCTGGCTTCCAGAATATTGAAGCTCGCCATTGGAGCTCCTTTCGAGTGTTGTTAGGACCCTCAATACTTGAGCGGCTCGATAATGTCCAGACTCGCGGAGCGAAAGAAGATCTGGTGTGGGTGGGAACCGGCAGCGCCGCTTATGGCGTATCAGTTGATCGGGTTCGTCGCAGCGCAGCCAAGCGATAGCATCCGGTTCTGTTGCACGACCGCATCGAGGATTTCGACCACGGTCTCGGGCAGGTAAGGCTTGTCGACGAAATTCTTGATCCCCGCCTTGTACATTTTGGTCTTCGTTGCGGGATCAATGTAACCGCTGCTTACGACGATGCTGACCTGCGGATTTTCTTCTTTCATGGTCAGGATGACTTCCCAACCGGCTTTTTTGGGCAGACCGATATCCAGAAGCACGACGTCGATCTTGTGCTTGTGTTCCTGAAACAAGTTGAGCGCCTCCTCGCCGTCGAGCGCGACCAACACATTGTATCCATGCTTAGCAAAGGTTTTACGCAGCAGCAGCACCATCATCTCTTCGTCTTCGACCAACAGAACAGTTTTATGTCCATTGCGGCCGTTTTCGGAAGAAACTTCGGCATGGAAGGCGACGTCCACGGTGCTTTGCTGCTCACGCGCGACCGGCAAATACAACCGGAACTTCGTGCCCCGATCCGGTTCGCTGTGCACTTCGATCAGGCCGTCGTGATTTTTGATAATGCCGTAGACGATCGCGAGACCGAGACCCGTGCCCTGACCAATTCCTTTGGTGGTGAAAAAGGGCTCGAAGAGCCGGGCGCGAACGCTGTCCGACATTCCCGTTCCGGTGTCGATGACTTCAATCGAGACATACTCGCGTGGCTGAGCGCCAGCGTCGTTGATCGTGGCACCGTCCACCAACGATGTTCGCAGAACGAGCTTGCCGCCCTGAGGCATCGCGTCGCGCGCATTCACGCAAAGATTGAGCAAGGCCTGGGTGATTTGATTCGGATCGGCCATGACCATCGGCAGCTTGGCGCGCAGCTCCAAGGATACATCGATAGTTTTTGGCAGCGTCTGTTTGAGCAGATTGGCGAGACCGGAAATCAGCTCGTTGACACTGCTGGAGATCAAACGCGATTCGGTCTTGCGCGCCAACGTGAGTAACTGACGGACCACGCCAGTGCCACGGTCGATCGCATCATCGATGATCTGTAGCTGTTCGGCAATTTCCTCATTGCCCGCGGAGAGGCTTGCGACCGAGCTGGCGTAACCTTTAATGATGTTAAGGACGTTGTTAAAATCATGCGCGATGCCGCCGGCCAGAGTCCCGATACTTTCCATTTTTTGCGCCTGGCGGAGTTGCGCTTCGAGCCGTTTTTGTTCTTCGAGGTCTTTGAGCAGCGCCGTATTGGCTCGCTCCAGTTCGGCGGTGCGCTCCTTCACCCGTTTTTCGAGATCCTGGTTGGCTTTGGCCAATTCGTCTCTGGCTTCCCGCAAAGCCGCCTCGGCCTGCTTGCGCTTGCTGATCTCGCGGGCGATTTTGGATGCGCCGACGATTTTTCCGCGCGCATCCTTGATCGGCGATATTGTAAGGGAAATTTCAACCAAGCTTCCGTTCTTGCGCTGCCGCACCGTGTCATAATGTTCTATGCGTTCACCGCGGCGAATCCTCTCGAGAATACTGGTCTCCTCGTCCTGGCGATCTGGAGGAATGATCATGGTAATCGGCTTGCCGACGATCTCTGCTGCGGTATAACCGAAAAGATGCTCAGCGGCGGGATTCCAGCTTTTCACAACGCCATTCAAATCTTTAGCCACAATCGCGTCGTCGGATGATTCGACGAGGGCCGCCAGATGGCGGCTCGCTTGTTCGGCATTCTTCGAGTCGGTAATGTCCTGAAATGCGTTGATCGCGCCGTAAAGCCGACCGTGCTCATCGTGCAAACAATCGATGTTGACGCGAGCGATGATGCGCGAGCCGTCCGGTCGCTCGATGATGACCTCCTCGTCATGAAACGCCTTGCCAGTTTTGATGGCGACAGCCATCGGGCGTTCGCTTAACGGAATCTCCGTCCCGTCCGGCGCCAGAAGCCGGACTGAACCACCGAATTTGTCCTGGTCGCTGTTTAACATCGGCGCGCGGCCCCAAAGCTCGGCGGCCCCTTGGTTGAAATAGGTGATTCGGCCGTCGAGATCGCAGGTGTAAACACCGCCCGGCATCAGCGATAGCACGCTTGCAAATTTTTTCTTGGCTGTTTCTGCCTGCGCCAACGCGGCGCGATTTTCGATCAATTCGATGTGTTCCTGGTGCGCGGCGCGGCTGCGCTCGAGCACAGACATCATGAAATCAACGCGCGCTTCCGGCGAATTGCCGTTCAAAATCAGGGGCGCTTCGTAAAACCAATTGGGATAGACGTGATTGCCCCAGATCGCGAGGGGATGGGTATGCAGAGCCACGAGCAAAGCTTCAGGCGACAGGCGGCTGCGGTTGTACTGACAAACGATCCGCCTGCTCGAACCTGGGAGAAACAAGTTGTTGATACTGGCTTCCCAGTTCTCCAGAGCCGGAGGATCGATTTCGGGACCGAGCGTCCAGGTCATTTCGACGGCGAAGCGCACGCCTTGAAATCCGTCTTTGGCTGCTCCATTGATGAAATTTTGTACCTGGCGTGATTTTTTTTCTGTCGAGAGATTACCTGGGAGGCGCCATTCGCGACGGGTCCAGAGCTTCAGCGCACCGCGTTTGAGCTCTCGATCGACATCAATACCGCCAAAACGGAGGTGACTAACCAACTCGTCAACGGTTTGATCGTCCGCGATATAGATGAATTGTTCATCCTGAGCGAGCGCGTCACAAATGAACGGAATCAGCGCCGGCATCTGTTCAGCGGGATACTTCTCGTAAAACAGACAGAGATGATCCCCATCCTTCAAGCTCATGACCTGTTCTGCGAGCTCGGAAATCATGCACGCACCTCAGCGCTTAGCCGTAAAACTGACAACCTCGCTATAGGATATAACCTTTGATGTGCCGATCAATAGGTTTTGGCCGAAGATTGGTCTGCATAGTTGAAATTCTACAATGTATTCAGCATGCTCAGGCCGGGGGCACCGTACGGATGTCGAATACTCTCTCCGCCCGATATAGGAGACCATGCGCGGTACGGCAAAACGAGTAGCGAGCTTTGGCACCACAATCTTCGTGGAGATCAACGATCTTGCGCGCCGTCACGAGGCGGTCAATCTCGGCCAGGGCGCACCGGATTTCGATGGCCCGCCCGCAGTTCTCGCCGCTGCGGTACAGGCAGTCAACGGCGCGCTGAATCAATACGCGCCGGGTATCGGGATGGCATCAGTGCGCGAGGCAATCGCGCAACACGCGGAAAGTTTTTATGGACAAAAGCTCGATCCCGAGAGTGAAGTCCTGGTCACCAGCGGCGCCACCGAAGGAATGTTCGCCGCCATTTTGGGGGTTACGGATCCCGGCGACGAAATCATCGTTTTCGAACCGGTCTACGATACTTACGTGCCGAATCTGATCATGGCCGGCGTAACGCCGCGATATGTACCGCTCCGAGGCGATCAGTGGAATTTCGATCCCGATGAGCTGGCGAGATCATTCAATCCCCGTACTCGCGCCATCATCATCAATACGCCGCATAACCCTACCGGAAAGGTTTACTCGCCCGACGAGCTTCACATCATCGCCGACCTTTGCTTGAAGCACGATGTGATCGCGATTACGGACGAAGTCTACGAGCATATTCTTTATGACGATGCGGTTCACACTCGGCTGGCGACTTTGCCGGGCATGAGAGAGCGCACGGTGACGATCAGCAGTCTGGGTAAGACGTTTAGCGTGACGGGCTGGAAAGTCGGCTGGGCGCTCGGTCCGGCGGGGTTGGTGAACGCGGTGAATCAAGCGCATCAATTTATTACCTATGCCGTCGCCTCGCCGCTGCAAGCGGCTGCGGTAACGGCGCTGTCTCTGCCGTCATCATTTTTTGAGCAGCTCCAAAGCGATTATCAAAGACGGCGGGATTTGCTGACCGAGGCGCTGGAAAATTCCGGCTTCAAAATCTTTCGGCCGAGCGGGAGTTTTTTTGTAATGGTCGACTGGCGCGGAGTCGCGCCCGCGCGCGTACAGGACGACTACGAATTTGCCCGCTGGCTGACCGCCGACGTCGGCGTGGCGTGCATTCCGGCCAGCCCGTTTTACCAGGAGTCCGACAAGCATATGGGCAAGCACTGCGCGCGTTTTGCCGTTTGTAAAAAGGACGACACGCTGGCCGCGGCAGCGGAGCGTTTGAGTCGACTCGGCCGCGTATGAATATTCAGCGCCGGAGAAACAGATCTCTGGCGGCTTGCAAAATGGCCAAATAGGCGGCCAAGAGCAAAAGCGTAAGCAGAAAATTTTTTTTCCACTGACGACTCAATCTTACGCCAAAGGGAATGCCAACGAGAAAACCGATGATGTGAGCGATATAGGCCACATGGGGATCGTAGCCGTGCACTAAACTCGGGCGAGAGACGACGACAAGGTTGTAAATAAAGTAAATGAGCGCCACCAAACCCTGGGGCGCCAAAAAAAGCCAGGAAAATTTTAGCGGCTGAATGAGCATGACGCAGGCAGCCACGGCGAAGATCGCCGCCGATGCGCCGAGCATTCCCGCACCGCGCGGCATGAACAGCGGGCTTAAAAGAAAACTGCTCAAGCCGCCGCAAAAGAATGTCGCCAGGTAAGCGCGAGCGCCGGCACTTTTCTCCAGCGTATTGCCGAAAATAAACAAAAAAAGCATGTTGCCGAGAAGGTGCAGGAGGTTGGCATGGACAAAGAGAGCGGTCAGCAAGGTCCAAAGCCGGCGCTGCAGCAGGTTCGGATAACTGAAAACCAGATTTTGCTGGGCGAAGGTCGGATTTTGCTGCCATGCCCAAAAACTCGCAGCTATGCAAAGGACGATCAGAAACGTATTCGCTCTCAGCGGACACCGCCTGGAAGGTATGAATTTAGCGCATTACTGCCGCGATTGTGAATCGCTGCGCGAAGCGAAAACCCAATCGGCAAATGATCCAGCATCGCCGCAGGACACATTCACGATGCGTCGAATCGGAGGAACAGAGGATGTTCAAATCCGTCAGCGAGTTGGATTTTACGCCGCGCGGAAAGATTTTTCCGTCTCCCGCCGATTGGCGCGACGTCTTCGTCTATTTTCTGCTTGTGGATCGCTTCGACAACAACGATCAACATCTACAGCCTTACGATCCGGCCTCGGCGCCCAAGGGCAGGGATCCGCAGCAGGGAAAAATTTTTCAGGGCGGCAATCTCAAAGGGCTGCTGCGCCGCCTGGACTACATCAAGGGGCTTGGCGCCAACGGGATCTGGCTCAGCCCGGTGCTGAAAAACCGAGTCGAGAGCGCGGATAGTTACCACGGCTATGGCATCCAAAACTTTCTCGAAGTCGATCCACGCTTCGGCACGGAAGCGGATCTCAAAAATCTCGTCCAGCAAGCGCATGAGCGCGGGATGTATGTCATTCTCGATATCATTTTGAACCACACGGGCGATAACTGGGCTTATCCCGAAGATTTTCCCTACTATTTTTGGAGCCAGGCGCCGGGACCTTTTGATTTTGGTTTTTGGCGCGAGCACGATCCGGTTCCCGGGCTGCAGAACGACGATGCGGTTTGGCCGATCGAGCTGCAGCGGCCCGAGCGTTACAAGCGGCGCGGCCAAATTCGCAACTGGAGCGATCCCGATGAGGCGATCAATGGCGATTTTCTCAGCCTGAAGGAGCTGAACATCAATCGTGCCGACGTTCTCGATGCGCTGATCAAGGCGTACAAATACTGGATCGCGGTTGCGGATGTCGATGGCTTTCGGCTCGACACCGTGAAGCATATGGAATCGAGCGCCACGGCGATATTTTGCAATGCCATTCGGGAGTACGCACGGCGCATCGGCAAGCATAACTTTTTCATTTTTGGCGAGATCGTCGCCGACGATGAAACACTGCAGCGCTACCTCGGCCGCAATAGCCGGATCGAAGGGACCAACGAACGGTTTCCTTCCCTCGACGCCGCGCTCGATTTTCCGCTTTACTTTATCTTGGAAGAGACCATCAAAGGCTTTCTCGACCCGGCGGTGCTGCGCGATCGCTACGAGCGCTTCAAAACGCAATACGCCGATCATGGCGAGGCCGGCCAGTATTTTGTCACGTTCGTCGACAATCACGACCAGATGTCGAGACCCTATCGGCGCTTTCTGCACGGCAATCCTTTTCCCGAACAGGCGGTCTTGGCCATCGGTTATTTGCTGACGAGCCAAGGCGTGCCGTGTATCTATTACGGCACCGAGCAAGCTTTCGACGGCGGCGGCGACAACGACAGCTATGTGCGCGAGTGCATGTTCGGCGGGAACTGGGGCGCCTTCGACACCACCGGCCGGCATTTTTTTGCGCCGGGACATCCAATCTATAAAGCTATCGGGCGAATCGCCGAGATACGAAAACAGGAACCGGCGCTACGTTATGGCCGACAATATTTTCGCGAGATTTCCGCCGATGGAGTGAACTTCGGCTTTCCGGGCGCGGGCGGCTCGACGCTCGCTTATTCGCGCATACTCGACGATACCGAAATCTTGGTGGCGTTGAATTTAGCAGACTCGCCGCGCGCCGACTTCATCACGATCGATGCTCACCTCAACGTGGCCGGCGGCCGGCTCACCAACTTGCTTCACCCCGCCATGCAAGTGGACGCCGAAACGCATTCCGACCGACGCACGCTGCGGGTGCCGCTCGCGGCGCACGAGATCGCAATTCTTCGAAGCATCACCTGAAACACTCGCGCTTGACACTTCGTTCGGGAATCTTCTAACGTCGGTCAGGACTTATTCTGAAGGAGAGCCGCTCATGTGGAACGGAATGAGAGTCATCGATGCCGACGCGCATATGCACGAGCCCCAATATTTGTGGGAGCGCTATGTCGAGGCGAAGTTTCGTGAGCGCGTGCCCAAAGTCGCTTTCATGGACGGCGTGTTCATGGTGTATGAGCCCGACGGCAAAATCATTCCGAAAGGCGATCTGCAGCTGCGTCCCCCGCCGAGCGCGTGGGCGGTTTTGGAGGAAAAATACGGCGATGCGTATCGACAGTGGTGGTCAGCCGAGATTCGGCTCAAGGATATGGACCGCTACGGCTGGGACATTCAGGTTCTGCTTCCCACGGGAAATAACGGAAACTTTGCTTACCGCGTCGCCTTGAAAGATGTCGAGCTCGGCGCGGCGATGTGCCGGGCCTACAACAACTGGTGTCATGATTACTGCAGCGCGGACCCGAAGCGGCTCAAATTCGTTGCGGTGCTGCCAGGCTCGGACATCGGCGAAATGGTGAAGGAGGCGCGCCGCACGGTTACGGAGCTCGGCGCGGTCTCGGTGCGCAATCCGTTCCTTCCCGAGGGCCGCTATTTGCACGAGGCAGAATATGACGCGCTTTGGCAGCTCGCCTCGGAGCTCGACTTTCCGATTTCGGCGCATGGCGAGTATCGCCAGCGCCGTTTCCATCCGTTCCGCCAGCTCGAAGGCGAGCGCCGCGGCGACACAGAGCTCGCGCTCCGCGGGCTGGATCACGCGCTCGGATTTCCTTGCGACAATATGACGACCTTGGGACATTTCATTTTCACCGGCATTCTCGAGCGCTTTCCCAAGCTGCGCCTCGCGATCCTCGAATCCAACGCCGGCTGGCTGCCGTTTTGGCTCGGCCGAATGGATGATCACACGCATGGCCGCAACAGCGTTATGGGAAAATCGGAAAAACTGCGCATGCTGCCGAGCGAATACTTCATGCGCCAGTGCGTGATTTCCTGCGATAGCGACGAGCGCGCGCTCAAGTATGTGGTCGAAGATTTGAAGGGCGAGAACATCGTCTGGAATACCGATTATCCGCATCCCGACGCGATCGATCCCAAGCGAGCACTGCCGGATCTAGATGCCCAGCCCATACCCGACGAAGCGAAGCGGAAAATTCTCTGGGACAATGCGGTCAAGCTCTTCGGACAGCGAATTTTGAACTAGATTTCTAGACTTTGCTGCCAATGACGGCTTTCCAGACCGTCATTCGCGCAGGTTTTCAGCGGGAATCCAGGCGAAATTCGGAGTTAATGCGGCTACGAGGACTGGTTTGATGAATCAAGTTCGGGGAGTGCGGAGGATTCAGCTCGAGAAAGATCTCTCACTCCGTTCGAGATGACAGACACAATACCTTTTAGTCCGTTGCGGAGCATATTAGCGGCGCCTGCTCTCATTTGCTACTGTACAGCCCGTCGATGAATCCCGAGCGATCCAGCTCTTCGATAAATCGCGTATCCATGAATTCGCGCGGTTGAGCGGTTTTCGCCGCCGGCAGTTTCAAACCCAGCTCATCGAGCACCGTTCTCATGCCCTCGATCGTGGGATACGGTTTGCGCGGCGTGATGTCGCGCATGATCTGATAGGCTTCGTCGGTGTCACGATCGTCTTTGAAACGCATGTATTTGCGGATCGCGCGTTTGCTCAGCTCGGGGTTGGTCTTGATCAAATGGATCGACTCGATAATCGATTTTATCGCGCGCCGCATCAAATCCGGGTTTTTCCTGACGAACTGTTCGGTTGTAACCAGCGCGGAGGTCTGGACGGGAAAGC
>JBIOXP010000230.1:0-5466 GCA_044869705.1 Binatia bacterium
TTTTACGGCTGCTGCCGAGCGTTGCGCGTCGAGGAATTGGAGGAGGCCGTCAATGCGCTTGGCGGAAGATTTATGCGGATGCTGCGGCACCGGGCGCCTTAAGCTCGGCCGCTCACTGAATATCTTCCCATACGAGAGCCTGGCCCCAGGACGCGAAACGCTTCGAGATTGACAGCGCCGCGTCGGCTATTTATAGATCGATCGTCCGGAGGAGGCGCTATGCCTAAAGTGAATTCCCTCGGTCACATCGGTGTTCATGTGCGCGATATTGAACGTTCAGTCGCTTTCTATCGCGATATTCTCGGGCTGCAAGTGAGCGATCGAAGTCCCAGGGGTGGGGTTTTCATGACCGCGCAGGACCGCGCCGTGGAACATCACGAACTGCTTCTCGCGCCCGGACGCAACGACGACAGCAACGTCAACGTTCTTCAGCAGATCTCATTTCGTTGTGCGACGCTCAAAGATGTCAAAGATTTCTATCACCTGTTCCTCGAGCACAACGTGCCGATCCAGCGTGTGGTCAGCCATGGCAACACTGTGAGTGTTTATGCGCGGGACCCGGACGGCAATTCGGTGGAAGTCTACTGGCCAAGCGGAATTGATGTGCCGCAGCCTTTCGGCAAGCCGATGGATTTAACCAAAAGCGAACCTGAGATCCGCGATCAACTGACGCAGATCCTTCGCGAATGGCAAGAGTCGCAGCAAAGACCGAAGCTGGCAGAATGAATCCGATGTTGGCAGTCGCCGATCTATGGTTTCGTATTTGGCGCTTCGGATTTTCGATTTAGCCCTCACAGGGAGGTGATTTATGCCGCGCATTCCCTACGTCAATCCTGAAACAGTAACGGACCCGCAAATACACGAGTATCTCGAGCACGCTCGTCGCGAGGGTACTCCGCGTCCGGAGAGTCAGGCGGTGCGTGCTCATGTACCGAATGTCATCCGGGCTTTTTCACAGGCGTGGGATCTCACGTTTCGAAACGGTGTCGTCGATCACGCGCTCAAGGAGCTTTGTCGCGTCTACGTCTCAAAATCTATTCAGTGCGAGTATTGAGGCGTGCAGCGCTCCGTCCAGGCTGGACGGCAAGGCCTCACCGAAGACAAGTATGACGAGCTTTTGAACTTTGCCGATTCGGATAAGTTTACCGAGCGAGAAAAAATTGCCCTGACCTATACCAGCGCGATTACGTGGAACTCCGAGATCGCCGATGATGCGCTTTGGACAAAACTACATGAGCACTTCACCATCCCAGAGTTAGTCGAGCTCGGCTTTTTCATCGGCCTCACCTTGGGGCAGCAGCGCTGGATCAAAACGCTCGGCATCGAGCATGGCACTGTTCTCGGCGATACGGCCGCAGGTTTGGCGCCGTCTCATTAAGTTGTCAGCGTGCTCGGATGGAACATTTCCTCGGGCTCGAACTTGCGCGCCGTCAGGCCCTGCCTATGGCAATACTCGAGCAGCTTGTCGACCTCGCCTCGCGTGCCGCGAAAGCCCCACACATACGGATCGGCGCCGGCGGCCGCCTGTTCTTCCTCCCAAAGCGCGCGATACCAGAGTGATGTTTGATGGACGCGCTGCCATTGCAGCCATTCGTAGCACTTCCTTTTTGATTCCTGCCAGGCGTTAAACAGGCTCATGGCCACCCAAGGATCTTTGTCCAGCACGGAAGTGTTGATGATCAACGTGTGCATGATCGGAAAAAAACCCGTGCGCTTGAAGTAGTCGCGCTCCAGCTCGGCATAATTCGCAAACAGAAAATCAACGTCAGGATGTAGATTCGGCGCCCAGGTTCCCGTGGTGATCGCCGCGTCGATGACACCGCTCGCGAGAAGATCGAACTGGTTTTGTTCTCGCGCAACGGTTTCTATTTTCAACCAGGCGGGTGGTTTCCAAGCGCCGACTCCGCTCACCCGATCGGCCACCCAGGTGACCGATTTCGGATCGAGACCGTACTCGTCTTCCAGCAGTCCGCGCGCCCAAACCGCTGTGGTCGTGAGCCAGTTTTGCACGCCGATCCGCTTGCCGTTCAGATCGGCCGGCGAGCGGATGCCGGCGCGTTTGTTGATGTAGATATATGAATGGCGAAACATCCGTTTGACGAAAATGGGGATCGCCGTATAGCCGAGGGTTTTGTAGTGCAGGTCGGCGATATACGTGGCGGTGTAAAATTCGGCGGCGTCAAACTCTTTGCCATTGATCTTCGTCTGCCGACCGGGGCTTTTGTTGATATAGATTTCCAGATCGATGCCTTCCGGTTTAACCGTGCCGTCGATCAGCGCGCGGGCGCGATCGTAAGGGCCGCAGGTCATGGAAAGTTTCAACGCCATGTTATTGCACTTTAAAAATTTGGTTGAACTCTTTCCCGAGCTCTTCGTATTCCTCGGCGCTTACGTGCAAGTTAAAAATTTTCGCGCCTTTCAGCCGGGGATTTCTCGGCCCGATGCCGATTCTGCCCGGACTGCGGCCTTTGTCCTGGAGCAACTTCTGACCTTCAGCCGACAGCATGAAATCGATGAATACTTTGGCCGCGTTGGGCCGCGGCGCATTTTTCAGCAGCGAAATTTTGTTCGGGTCGCCGCCGACCAGCGGGTTGGGCGCGATCCACTGAAGCGGCGCACCTTTCTCGGCGTACTCGTCCACGCGGTGCTGATACAGCGAAACCGCCACGGGAAATTCTCCCGCGGAAACGAGTTCGCTGATCAAGGTATAGCCCTTGCGAAAGTTGATCTGCTGCGTGGCGAGCCGGCGCCAGTAGTCCAACCCTTTTTCTTTGCCACGGGCTTTCAGAAAAGCGCCGAAGAGATAATATTCTTCCGGGTCCCAACCGAGCTGGCCTTTCCAGCGCGGCTGAAGCAAATCCTCGTAGCTCTTCGGCACAGCATCGGATGTGACCAGCCGCGAGTTGTAGCCGATCACGTAGATCGTCTGATGCAGCCCGGTGCCGTATCCATCCGGGTCGCGCCACTCGGAAGAAAAGTTTGCCGCTTCCGGTGATTGATAACGGTCCAATGCGCCCTTTGCCTTTAGAATTCCCGATTGAAGTCCGCTGACTGCGACCACGTCGCCGAGAAATGTGTTGGCGCGCTGCTCGTTCAATAGACGAGTCAGGGTTCTCTCGCTGCTCGCCCTGACGGTTTCAACTCTTAACGGCGCATATTTTTTCTCGAAGGCTTTGACCACGTACTCGGCATCGCCCGGTCCCCACGACGTATAAAATACGAGGCGTCCCTCTTGTTTCGCTTTGCCGAAGTCCTGTGCCGATGCGAGCTCTGAAAATAAAGCAATATCGAGCATCATCCAAAGGATTACGGCGAACCTCATATCAGCCTCTATTTATAGACGCTGCTCAAAAATCCTTCCCGCTGCAGTTCGTCCATGACACTGGTGTCGACGAAGTCGCGCCAATCGCGCAGTTGCTTCACCTGCATGAACTCGAGAAATACCGTCGCATCCTCCGGTCCGGGATTGGGAACTCGAGGAAATACTTTCAGCCAGAAATCATAAGTCTCCTGAAGAATCTTCGGATCATTTTCCTTGAGGTTTTTGCCCAGCACGCGGCTGCCGAACTCCCGATCGGTGCGAAAGCGCGCCAGGCCCGCAACAAACGCGCGCATAAAGTTCTTTACGGTTTCGCGATGTGACTTGATGAACGATAGGCGCACGGTGATCTGATTGATTGGATATTGGATGCCGCTGCCCACTAGATCGTACAGCGGCCGTAATCCCAGCTCGCGCGCCCGCAACGTGAACGGCGGGAGCAGCAACGCTCCTTGCACGGTGCCGGCAGCGAGGGAGGCCAGACGCGTGCCAAAATCGCCGATCTGCAGCATGGCGACGTCTTTGTCCGGGTCCAACCCGAGTTTTCTGAGCGCGTACTGCATGGCCACGTAGCCGGAACCGCCGACGGTGCTCACCGCAACCTTTTTGTCTTTCAAGTCAGCTGGATCACGAATATCCTTGCTGACGAAAAGGGTATAGGGAAATACGCCGACGGTTCTGGCAATGATCACCGTGTCCGCTCCCTTCAGCCGCGCATTGATTACGGCAGCGCCGCCGGTGGTGCTGATCTGAATATCGCCGCCGATCAGCGCACGCGTCACCGGCTGACCGCCGGAGAATTGGATAATTTCCAGATTCTTGATGCCGTACTTCTCGAAGTAACGACCTTCCTTCGCGGCCCAAAGCGGCGCCTGCGTGGCGCTGAAGATGGTGCCCGCGCGCAGCAGCTCCTGGGCCGGAAGCGAGGCGGGAAGAAGAAAGTTAACCGCAAAGAACGCAAAAAGATTATTCACCACGATGTGATTCATGAACTTTACGCGGCCTGCAGAGGATGAAATCTGGGGGAAAGATTCCTCGCCTTCCGCTCGGAATGACAATCCGTGTCATCTCGAACGAATGTGAGAGATCTTTCTCGAGATTTATATTCGAAGGAGACGCGGAGGACACGAAGCTCAGAAGAAGAATTTATGCTTTGTGCTCTTCGTCTAATTCGCGGTGAAAAGGAATTCTATCCGCGGCGCGATCTGCGAATTGCCTCACCATCGGCAGCAAGCCTGAAAATGTTTCTTATCCATAGATCGTCTCGCGCCACTTGGCCCGCACCTGATTTTTCAGCTCTTCGCTCGACTCCGCAATCGGTGGAAACTGGTGGCGGCGGTCGTAGGGCATGCATGCATCGATCAGGCAACGCGAGCTGTGGCCTTTGTTCTCCGGCGGAATACACACGTCGAGGGAACCGCTGGCCGCGCGACTGATGATTTCCACCGCTTGGTCGGGATCGCACTGCGTCGCCATCGCCCAGAGCACATCGAACTCGCTGGTCGGATCGATGTCTTCGTCCACCACCACGACGAAGCGTCCGTTGTAGGCGCCGCCGAGGGATTGCGATGCAAGAAAAAGCGCCTGGCGCGAATGGCCGGGATAGGCCTGCTTGATCGAGATCACATTGAACAAACTGCCGATGCCCGATTCGAGGGACCAAACGCCTTTCACATTCGGCAAGCCGGCTCTTTCCACGCGATCCCAAAGCTGCGCGGCGCGAATCATTCCCTTGGAAAGCGAATAGTCGGTGGGCGGACGTCCGGGACGGGCGACGCAGAGAATCGGATCGTTGCGATGATAGATGCGCTCGATGCGCAGCACCGGCGTGTCTTCCATGCGCGTGCCATAGTAGCCGAGCCACTCGCCGAAGGGTCCGTCAGGTTTCGTGTCACCGGGACGAAGAAAGCCTTCGATGGCAATTTCCGCGTGCGCGGGAAAAGGCAAGCCCGTCACTTCGCCTTCGACGAGATCATACGGGCGGCCACGAATGCCGCCGCAGTAATCGTACTCCGAGTATCCGAGCTCGATGGGATTACCGGCGGCCAAAAGCAGCAGCGGATCCTGGCCGACGCACAACACGACCGGGCAAGGTTTGCCCTGTTTGAAATACTTTTCCATGTGCATGCGGCCATGCTTGCCGGCGG
>JBIOXP010000231.1:0-12328 GCA_044869705.1 Binatia bacterium
GTTCCTGGTCGCGGTCGAATTTTTTCGTGGCGATTTGCGATAAAAGCACGGCTGCGCGAGCCGCCCCGGGCGCCAATATATCCGTTGCTAGTCCGAGAGCCATCTCAAGTACCTGCTTTGCGCGCGCATAATCAATGTGCCCCAAATAGGCGTGCGCCATCTCATGTGCCACCACCAACGACAATTCGTTGTCATTTTTGACGAACCGCATCATACCGCGGGTGATCCATACGGAACCGCCATCGGTCCAGGCATTGACCGAATCGGCACTCTGCCAACTCCAAGCGTCCAGCGATCTTCCGACAAAATTAAACTTTAGCGGCTCCACTTTCTCTGCTGCCGGAATCAGGCGCGCGGCGATCTCGAGAATTTTTTGTTCCTGTTGCTTTTGCCAGACTTGGCTTTCGGTCATCAAGATGGCTTGGGCTCGCTTCTCTTCTTCCGTGCTGATTAACGGGCCGATGAAGGAGCAGGAAGAAAGCACGAGCGAAAAAATCAGGAAAAACACCATAGGACCTCCTTGGAACGGTATTGCTTGGCGCCCTTGATGTGCGTGCCGGTGAGGTAAGCAGGATCGTTATACTATGAACGAGCGGTCACAAATCAAGGGCTGAGTGGTGATCGATGCGAATCCCTACTAAGGAGACCCGTTCAAGAGAGTTGCTGTGCTGGGTGGTCGTCGTGGACTGCGGCGATTCGTCAAGAACTGTGATAAATTGACTCCATCGGCTCGAGTATTTCCGTTTGAATAAGTGAAAGCTTGCGATGCAGCAATTAGACCTCACGGCAGACAGCCGCAGTGATTCTCACATCAGTGCTGTCCAATCGGGATCGGCGGCAGTGCGTCTCAGCGAAGCGCGGCGATTTTTGGAGCGCTTCGAGCCCGGTGCCGAGGTGCTGCTCCTTGGGGCATCACGCGGCTCGGTCGATGATCTCGCCCGCACGATCTCTCTCGACCGCGGCGCGACCTTCGGTCTTCATCGACTCTCATTCACACAGCTGGCTGCCCGGCTCGCAATCCTGGAGTTGGCCACACAGGATCACGCTCCGATGACCGCACTAGGCCACGAAGCCCTGGCCACCCGTGCAGCATTCGAAGCTCGCACCGATTCCGAGTTGCGCTATTTCTCGCCCATCTCGCAAACACCTGGTTTTCCCAAGGCGCTCGCGCGGACGCTTTTGGAATTGAGACTTGCGGGTTTAGGAAGCGCCGACCTGGTGCGGCTGCCGCGAAGTGGCACTGACCTCGCGAGTTTGCTCGATCGGGTGGACGCCCTCATTGATAGTGCCGGTGCGAGCGATCGTGCTTCACTGTTTCAAACCGCGATCAAAGCACTCGAATCCTCACCGGCAGCATGGCCGCCCATGCCCCTCCTGCTCCTCGATGTGCCCTTTACGTCGGCAATCGAGGCGCAGTTTCTTTGGGTGCTCGCTCAGCAAGCGCCGCGCGTGATGATCACGATTCCCGCCGGCGACATTACGGCCGTGAGGGAGCTTGAGAAACGGCGCGTGCGCGCCGAGTTCTTAGACGATGGTCAGCGCAACGATCTGACTCAGCTCTCACGTTATCTTTTCTCGCAGGAAGCTCCGCCGCAGCGGCAGCGCACGGGTGAGCTGGAGTGGTTTTCGGCGCCCGGCGAGGGCCGCGAATGCGTCGAGATCGCGCGGCGCATCCTGAAGGAAGCAGAGCGCGGCGTCCGGTTTGACGAAATCGCCATTGTCATTCGCTGCGCGGAGCAGTACGTCGGGCTCCTCGAACACGCACTGGGCCGGGCAGGGGTTCCGGCTTACTTCGATCGCGGCACCCGGCGTCCCGATCCTGCGGGACACGCGTTTCTCGCGATTCTCAATTGTGCGGTGGAAAATTTTTCGGCAAAACGATTCGCCGAATATCTTTCCCTCGGTCAGGTGCCCGGATTGGATCCCGCCGGCACAACTGGCCCGAACCAGCCGAATTGGGTTGCGTCGAACGACGAGATCTTCGGTATTCTTTCCGAACGTGTGCTCGCGCCTGATGAAACCAACGCGGACGAGAGCGAGCGAGGCGAGGCGATCATGGACGGCGATCGTGCAGTGCTCGCCGGGACGCTCCGAGCGCCGTGGAAATGGGAGAGCCTGCTGGTTGAATCCGCCGTGATCGGCGGCAGCGAGCGATGGGCGCGGCGGCTGAAAGGACTCTGCGCCGAGTACGAGCTCAAAATTCGCGAGCTTGCATCGAATGAGCCGGATTCGCCGCGCCTCGCGCGGCTCGAGCGCGAACGCCAGAACCTTGCCCATCTTCAGAATTTCTCGTTGCCGCTAATCCAAGAGCTCTCGGCGTGGCCGCCGCAATCGACATGGGGTGATTGGCTGCAGCGCCTGGAACAGCTCGCCCCGCGCGTGCTCCGTCGCCCAGAGTTCGTGCTCAGGGTCCTTGCCGACCTCCGGCCGATGGCTGCCGTGGCGCCGGTCAACTTGGCCGAACTCAGAGACGTGCTCGCCGATCGGCTCGGCTCTCTTGAACTGCCGCCGCCTGTCTATCGCTATGGCCGGGTTTTCGTCTGCAGCCCGGAGCAAGTCCGCGGTCGAGCTTTCCGGGTTGTGTTCGTTCCCGGCTTGGCCGAACGGCTCTTCCCGCAAAAACTTCATGACGACCCGCTCCTGCTGGATGATCTGCGCCGCGCGATTGGACGCGACTTGACCGTGCAAGAAGATCGCGCGGATTACGAACGCCTCTTACTGCGCCTCTCTCTCGGAGCGGCAACCGAGCGTCTGTATGCGTCATTTCCGCGCGTCGAAACCGCTGAAGCGCGCGCACGCGTACCCTCGTTTTATGCCCTCGAACTCATGCGCGCGGTGACCGGCCGCATTCCCGACCATCAGCAGATCGAGCTCGAAGCTTCAGAAAGCTCAAATGCCAGCCTCGCTTGGCCAGCGCCGGTAAATCCGCAGGACGCCATCGATGATTTCGAGCACGATCTCTCGGTATTACGCAATCTCATGCGCAGCCCCCATGACGTGAAAGGTCACGCCCACTATATGCTCGGCCTCAATGAGTATCTTCGTCGATCGGCGAGCGAACGCTGGGCCCGCGCGAGATCGCCATGGTCGCAATATGACGGACTGGTTCGTGCGACCGACTCGACACGGCCGTTTCTCCAGTCGCAGCGGCTCGGTGCGCGACCTTACTCGGTTTCCGCGCTGCAGAATTACGCCTACTGCCCTTATCGCTTTTTGCTTTCGGCGACCTATCACCTGAGTCCGCTCGAAGAACCCGAGCCTCTCGATCGAATGGATCCTCTCACGAAGGGAAGATTGTTCCATGAGGTTCTGGCCGAATTTTTTCGCGCATTGCAGCAGCGTGGCATTGCGATTTCCCCGCATGCGACGCCGGCCCTACTCGCCGTCGTCGATGAGACCCTGACCCGGGTCGCCGAGAATTACGCAGAGCTTCTCGCGCCGGCGGTGGAACGCGTGTGGCAAGATGAAATTGCCGGTATTCGGACCGATCTCCACATCTGGGCGCGTGAGCTTGCGCACAATACGACATGGGAGCCGTGGTTGTTTGAGTTCGGGTTTGGCCTTTCCGACGCGCCCGGGCGCGATCCGAAGAGCCGGCGTGACCCGGTGAAGATAGACGGCCGCTTCATTCTGCGCGGCGCTATTGATCTGATCGAGCGCAGGCCCGGCGCGAATGTCCTGCGCGTTACCGATCATAAGACTTCGAAGAATCGCTCGCCGCGCGGATCGGTTATCGGACACGGCCAACAACTCCAGCCGGTGCTGTACAGCCTGGCGGTGGAAGCCGCCACCGGTTACACCGTCGAGAGCGCGCGCTTTTCATACTGCACGAGTGCAGGCGGTTTCACCGAGCATCAGGTTCCGATCAACGAGCGGACACGTGCCATGGGAATCGAGGTTCTGGAGATCATTGACCGCGCTGTCGACTCCGGCATGCTGCCGCCCGCGCCCGCCGAGAAGGCCTGCGCGTTTTGTGACTTTCTGCCGGTATGTGGACCGGATCAGGAGCGCCGCTCCCGTCGCAAATCGCACAAGGAAATCGCCGATCTGCTGGACTTGAGAGGACGCCCGTAATGCCGGAGATTTCCGACCAGGCTGACCGCGAACAGATTGTCACCGCGCTCGACGATACGCTTATCGTCGAAGCCGCCGCCGGTGCCGGCAAAACTACCGAACTGGTTCGCCGCATCGTGCGCGTCATCGAGAGCGGTCGTGCCGAAGTCACTGAAATCGTCGCAGTGACTTTCACGGAAAAAGCGGCTGGCGAGCTGAAGCTCCGTCTGCGCGAGGCCCTCGAAGAGGCCAGAGGAAATTCGGCGAGCGGATCCGATGAGCGTGACCGGCTCGATCGAGCCTTGGGTCGGCTCGAGGAAGCTCAGGTCAGCACAATTCATGGTTTTTGCGCCGACCTTCTCCGCGAACGGCCGGTTGAAGCGCGGATCGATCCGCTGTTTACCGTTTTGACTGAAGCGCAAGCGGCACGGATCTACAACGAAGCGTTTCATCATTGGCTGGAGGCTCAGCTCGCCGATCCAGCGGACGGTGTCAAACGCGCTTTACGACGTCCGACCTTTGGCGGTTTCGGCGTTGATACGGACGGCAACGGTCCGACTGAGCGGCTGCGACGAGCTGGATGGGAGCTACTACAGTGGCGCGATTTCGAAGGCGAGTGGCGGCGACCAGAGTTCGACCGCGCCGCACGGATCGATCAGCTGGTTCGGCAATTGAACGAATTCGCTGAGCTGCTCGAAGCTCCACAATCCAGCTCGGATCCATTGAATGCGGATTGTTGGGCGGCGAGAAAACTCGCCGATGAGATTCGCCGCATCGAATCTGTAGCGGCGCGGGATTACGATCGCATTGAAGCGGGACTGATCGAGCTCAGCCATAACCGCAACTTCAAGGACCCGCGGAAAGGAAACGGTAAGAATTATCGTAGCGGCGTGCTGCGCGAGCAGGTCTGGCGCGCGCACGAAAGTTTGCTGAATGACTTGCTACTCTTCGAGACCGATGCCAACGCCGATCTGGCCGCGGCCCTTCGCCGGGAGCTTCGCGGCTGCGTCAGCGCCTACGAGCTCGCCAAAAGCAAAGCCGGTGTGGTCGATTTTCTCGATCTGCTGCTCAAGAGCAGAGATCTTCTGCGCGACAATTCGACGGTGCGGGCAAGCTTTCAAAATCGCTTCAAACGCATTTTTGTCGACGAGTTCCAGGACACCGATCCGCTGCAGACCGAGATCCTGTTGCTGCTAGCGGCAGACGACCCAGCCTTGACGAACTGGCGGGAAACTCGTCCGGTACCGGGAAAGCTTTTTTTAGTCGGTGACCCGAAACAATCAATCTATCGCTTTCGCCGCGCCGATGTCGGCCTCTACCGCGGCGTCTACGACATTTTGGAGGCCTCCGGGGCGAAGCGGGTCACGTTACGCACCAGTTTTCGTGCGCGACCTAATATTCAGCGGGTTATCAATACGGCCTTTGCGCCGATCATCAACGGAGACGGTAATAGCCTGCAGGCCGCGTACGTGCCGCTCGAACCGTTTAGGCCGGATCGATCGGAACAGCCCAGCGTTGTCGCGCTGCCGGTGCCCGAGCCATACGGTTATCGGCGAATTTCCAACGGCGCGATTGAGAAGTCTCTTCCCGACGCCATCGGAGCTTTCATCGAGTGGCTCATCAACGAAAGTGGTTGGCAAGTCGCCGAGAGGCCGGCGCTAGCGAAAGGTTCGCTGGCGCCGAGCGCAGCTCTCGGGTTTCGACCCGGTGAAACAGAGCACCTCGTGCCGATCCAAGCTCGTCACATCTGTGTCTTGTTTCGCCGGTTCATCAGCTACCAAGAAGATATGACGCGTCCGTACGTCGAGGCGCTGGAAGCGCGCGGCGTTCCGCATTTGCTCGTCGGCGGCCGCTCCTTTCACAATCGTGCCGAGATCGAGACTTTGCGGGCCGCTCTCGGCGCCATCGAATGGCCGGAAGATGAGTTGTCGGTCTTCGCGACCTTGCGCGGGTCCCTGTTCGCGATTGGCGATGAGGAGCTGCTGGAATACCGCCATAAGTTCGGCCGTTTCCATCCATTTCGAATTCCCGAAGAACCATCCGAGAATCTCGCGCCGATCGTGAGAGCATTGCAAAAGCTGCAAGCGCTCCATCGCTCTCGCAATCGCGTGCCGATTGCCACGACCATTGCCGAGTTACTCCAATCGACGCGCGCGCACGTGGGCTTTGCCCTCGAGCATGGCGGTGAGCAGGTGCTTGCGAACGTAGCGCATGTCAGCGATCTGGCCCGCCGCTATGAAGCCGAAGGGGGAATTTCTTTTCGCGGTTTTATCGACGAGCTACGCCAGCAGGCCGAGAGCGGCGAAGTAGGCGAAGCGCCGATTCTCGAGGAAGGAAGCGATGGCGTCCGGTTAATGACCGTCCATCGAGCCAAAGGGTTAGAATTTCCCGTCGTTGTTCTTGCCGACATCACGGCGAAGCTGCGTGCGTCTGTGGCCAGTCGTACCATCGACTCCGATCGCGCCGTATGCGCTGTCCGTCTCGCGGGCTGCTCACCGGCTGATTTACTCGAGCGCGAACAGGAAGAATTGCGCCGCGATGAAGCCGAGGGCGCCCGGGTTGCCTACGTCGCCGCGACCCGTGCGCGGGACCTGCTGGTGATCCCGGCCGTGGGAGATGAAGAGAGAGACGGTTGGATCCAGCCGCTCAACGGCGCAATTTATCCACCGATCGGAAAGAGACGGCAGCAACGACAGGTGCCGGGCGCCCCCGAGTTCGAGTCGAGCGATTCAGTCTTGATTCGGCCCGGCGGTACGGCGGCCGGCGCGAACACGGTCGCTCCGGGACTGCATGTGTTGCAACCGGACTCGCTCGTCGGTTCGGCTCCGAACGGGAACCCTGTTTCGGAAAGTCATCCTGATGCGCTAGCCGAAGGATCTCGTACGGAAACCGTCCGGAAAAAGCGAGATTCTTCGCTAAGGCTGAGAATGACAAATAGACCAGGCTTACTTCCCCGCAACAATGACGTAGACAAGGGAAATTTCGATCGCGGCGAGTTTACGGTCGTCTGGTGGGATCCACGCGTTCTGAAGCTGGGCGCCGAGGCGCCCCTTGGGATCCGCCGGCCGGACCTCATTGTGAAAGACGTCGCGCCCCAAATCGTCGAAGCGGGTCTTTGCGCTTATAACGCATGGCGCAAAAGGCGGGACACAGCGGCGGCAACGGGCGCTCAGGGCTCGATCACCATCCACACGGTTACCGAATCGACAAAAATAGCCGGGACAGTCGGACTAACCCCGACGCCGAATATTGAGGTAATCGAGGTAGCTCGCGCGACGAACCGCCCCTCGGGACCACGGTTCGGCACGCTGGTGCACGCGATTTTGGCCAGCGTACCGCTCGACGGCGATTTGACAACCATTTGTGAGCTCGCAACCGTGCATGGCCGCATCATCGCTGCCACGGCCGAAGAGATCGCTGCGGCGGGTGAGGCTGTCTCGAACGCGCTCGCGCACTCGCTTCTCCAGGCTGCCCGCGCCGCCGCGAAACAAAACCGCTGCCGTCGGGAAGCACCGATTGCATGGCGCGATCCTGAAGGGTTCCTCACGGAGGGTGTCGTGGACCTTGCCTTCGAGCAAGATCAACGCTGGATCGTGGTTGATTTCAAAACCGACGCAGACTTGGGTGAAAATGAAATCGCTTATCGACGGCAAGTCGGACTCTACGCCGCGGCCGTCGAGGCGGCGACCGGCAGGCCTGTCACCGCGATGTTGATGCGCGTGTGAGCCAACGAACAACAAACTATCCGATTCAGGTCTCTTCCAACTCCGGGTAATGCCGGAAAATCCCCTGCTCGTTGAACGCAAGCCGCCGCGGTGACGAAACGTAAGCCGCGATTCTCGGCCGCGCCTTCACCCGGTCGTGCAATGTCATCATTCGCGGATGTTGCGGCTCGAGCCGCGCGATCGTTTTGGGAAACGCATAGCGCAAACCTTCGATCATCTGAAACAGCGAGAGATCGACATAGCAGGCCCTCTTGCCGAATACAAAATCGCCGCCGTTCGAGTTTCTTTTTAGGATTCTTTCAAAATAGGCGAGAAATTTCGGGATCCGGTTCGCAATGAAGTGGCCGGCGCGCTTTTTGGATTCTTCTTTTTGTTCTTCATAGTAAAGCACATTGGCGACGGGATGGTGCGTTTGGCCGACCTCATACAGCCAATCAGCGACGGTTAGCTGTAGCTGGTGCGCCCACATCCGACTCGTTTCGCTTTTTGGGACGAGATCGAGCCGGGGTCCAAGGAACTGTAGAATATTCGCCGTTTGGGAAATCAGGATTTTGCCTGCCCTGAGAAACGGCGGCGCGAACGGCGGGTAATCCAGCGACGGATCCTCAAGAAATTTCATGATTCCCGGGCGGCCAAAGTTCGGATCGCGCGCCATATCGACATAATCGGCGCCGGCGTCCTCCAATGGTAAACGAATGAATTCACCGCGGCCCTGAATCGAGGGCTGATAATAAAGCTCGTAGCGCATCGAACCTCCTCAGCAATTTTTGCCGACACAGTTGCATATATCTAAACGACGCTCAAGAAACTCATTCTCCCCAACAAACAAGCTAATCTAATAAACGCTCAAATCGTCCCGGACGGCGAAGCCGAGAAATCTTAGGCTTGCGCGCAATCGTTGCACGCCAAACTGCCCTCTGAGAATGAGCCCGGCTCTATTTGCAGACTGGAAAAGCTTTTTTGATTGCGATAAGGCAACTTATATCTGTCGTAATCATGATTCCCGGAGCACTGGAAGGATTTACCTGCATCGATGTCAGCGGCCATGTCGCCGGTCCCTATGCGAGCAGTCTGCTCGGCGATCTTGGCTGTGAAGTGATCAAGATCGAACTGCCGGGAGGCGGCGATACTCACCGAGGTCGCAATCCGAAATATGAAGGGTACAGCCCGAGTTTTCGCGCCCTCAATCGCAACAAAAAAAGCGTCACCCTGAATCTGCGAGAAAAAAAAGCGCGCGAAATTCTACTGAAGTTGCTGACTACGGCGGATATTTTTCTTGAAAATTTCCGCCCGGCAACGCGCGGCCGGTTGACCCTCGACTATGACGAGTTGTCGGAGCGCAATCCCCGACTTATTCATTGTTCCATCTCCGGCTATGGCCAAAACGGTCCTTATCGCGACAAGCCCGGGTTCGACACGATTGGTCAGGCCCTCGGCGGAATGATGAGCTTGGTAACCGATCTCGACGACCCCAAAGTCGCCGGCGTTTCTTTTGTCGATCATGCCGCCGGAATTTTTGCCGCGCACGGGATTATGGCCGCGCTGCTGGCGCGAGGCAAAACCGGACGTGGCCAGTTCATCGACGTATCGCTCCTGCAAGTGGCGATTGCGTTCATCGAATCTCACGTCGCCGATTATCTGAACGGCGGCGAAGCGGTGTCGCGCGAAAGTTTCCCGAAGGGCAGAATCTATAGCTTGCTTGATTGCGACGGGAAGCCCTTCATGGTTCATCTTTCCGGTCACAATGAGGCGTGGGAAGGCTTGTTGAAAGCGGGCGAGCTCGAGAATCTCATCGGCGATTCGCGCTTTGCCGCGCGCAAATGCCGCACGGATCGGCATGATGAGATCGTCGCGATCCTGCGCGAGCAGTTTCGGCGCAAACCGCGCGATTACTGGCTGCCGCGGCTCGATGCCAATCACATTCCCAATGCGCCGATCAACACGATCGCCGAAGTTTTCGACAATCCGCAAATCAAGCACATAGGAATTCCGAAGCAAATCGCTCATCCCAAACTGGGTGTGAGTAATCTAATCGGCAGCCCGATCAACCTCTCGGATACACCTGCGCGATTTTACCGGGCAGCGCCATTATTGGGCGAGCATACGGAAGAAGTCTTGGCAAAATTGGGCTATGACGACCAGTCGCTAAAGGAGCTCCGAGCAAGCGGAGTGATATAAATTTGAGTTCGCCGTCCGGCGCCTCGGGTTAATAACCAGATCTAGATCCTAGACCTGAGACTCTAGAGGCCGGAAGAAAGGGAGTGACTATGGATTTTAATGTATCTGCCGATCCGCCGCATGTTGTCGAGTTTCGTAACGAAGTCGCCGCCTGGCTCGCGGAGCAGTTTAAAGGTCATGGCCATCTGCGCTGGTCGGCTTCATGGTCGACGCGCGAGGATGACGAGGAATATAAGTTCCGCCGCGGTCTCGCCGAAAAGCTTGGCGCCAAAGGTTGGTTGTTTCCGCTCTATCCGAAGAGATACGGTGGCGCCGATCTGACGGTCGATCATCAGATCGTGCTCGAAACCGAGCTGTTTAAATACGGCCTGAATCTCTCGCACGTTTTTTACACCCTCGCGCGCATCGTTGCGCCGGTGCTGATCCGCTGGGGTACGGAAGAACAAAAAGCGGAATTTCTCCCGCCCATCACGCGGGCGCAAATCTGTGTATGGCAGGTCCTGACCGAGCCGCACGGCGGCAGCGACATTGCGAACTGCCAGACCAAAGCGATCCGCGACGGCGATGACTACATTGTCAACGGCCAAAAAGTCATGGTCGGCCATCACCTGCCGCCGGACTATCTCTGGACCTTGGTTTGTACGAACCCTCAGGGCAAGCGCCACGAAAACCTCGCATGGCTGCACATTCCGGCCAATCTTCCCGGGATCACGATTCAGCATATGTACTTGATGATGGGTATCAAGAACGCGGTGTTCTTCGACAACGTGCGCGTGCAGGCAAAATACTTGATCGGCGGTGAAAACAACGGCTGGAAAGTTGCCAGCACCCATATGGAGCTGGAACACGGCGGTGACGGCAGGATTGCCGCAGACCCGCTGGTCGAGCGAGTCGTCGAGTACTGCCGCAATACGCACGTCGGCGGCAAGCCGCTGTTGGAAGATCCGCGTGTGCGCGATCTTGTCGCAGAGATGATGATCGATTTGAATACGCTCCGGCGCTTTAATCAGCTCATCTACTGGCGTCGCTTCGCCAAGAAGCCGCACCCCTACGGCGGCCCCCAGCAGCGCTACTTCCAGCGCATGATGCGACTGCGTAACGGCGAGCGCTTGCAAGCGATCATGGGCGCCGATGCGCTGGTACAAGATCTCTCGGTGCATGAAGTGGTGGATTTTGAGTACGCCGTACGCACCGGCCCGGGACAGCTTCATGGCGGCGGCACCTTGGATACGGACCGATTGATCTTTGCGCGGCGCTTGGGCCTCGGACGCCCAACCACCGAAAAAGCGCCTGAGACAGACTAACGCAAATGCAACGATTCACCCGTTTGAACGGCTTGAACGATTTGAACATTTTGAACGATATGTCGCTGATCGTTCTAGCCGTTTCAGCAGTTCAAGACGTTTGATTGTAGGGGCGCAGCATGCTGCGCCCGATTAGGAGAAACCCATGGATTTAAGTTTGACTGAAGACCAAGAAATGTTGAAAAAAGTGGCCGCCGATTTCGTCAAGGCCGAAGTGCCGGCGCACCAGATGACACAGTGGTACAAGAACAAACAAACTTTTCAGCCGCAGTTAGTCAAGAAAGCTGCCGAGCTTGGCTGGCTCGGCATGATGTTACCGGAGCAGTACGGCGGGTCGGAGCTCGGCGCTACCGATTGCGCCGTTGTGTTCGAAGAGTTGGGCCGCGGACCGGTACCCGGGCCGCTCTTTACGTCCGGGATTTTCGCCGCGCAAATGATCCTGGAGAGCGCGACCGAAGAGCAAAAAAAATCCTTGTTGCCGCAACTCTGCAAAGGCGAGTCGATCATCGTTCCGGCAGTCACCGATAAGGCGGCTTATTGGGGCCCCGAAGCGGTCGAAGCCAGGCTAGCGAAAACTCCCGGCGGTTATTTGATGACCGGCGCCAAGCGGTTTATCTTTGACGCCCAGTCGGCGACCCACTTTCTCTGTGCGGCGCGCTCGGAGGAGGACAAAGTTGTCTTTGTTATCGTCGACGCGAAAACCCCCGGCGTCACGATCACGCCGCACGTTGGCTTTCTCGTTTCCGTTGCTGAAGTTCGCTTCGACAATGTTCGGGTTGCGGCGGAAAATCTGCTCGGCACGAGCGGCGCATGTTGGGCGAGTCTCGAAACCGCTCTCGACAGAGCGTTGCCGATTCTTTGCGCTTACCAGGTCGGCGCCGCACAGGAGGTCTTCGACTTCACCTGCGAGTACACCCGCAGCCGGGTTGTCTTTGGCCAACCCATTGGGCGGTTCCAGCGCGTCCAGGATCACTGCGTCGAGATTTCCATTCACCTGGACGCGGCGCGCTGGGCGACATACGAGACATTGTGGCGGCTCGACAGCGATATGCCCGCACGCGCGGCCGT
>JBIOXP010000232.1:0-5469 GCA_044869705.1 Binatia bacterium
GATGATGCCGGCGCTGAATAAACGCGAGCGAAACATCGACAGGTTCAAAACCGGTGTCGCCGCCCTGGACTCGATGCGCAGGAGAAACATCAAACCGACCAGAGAAAGCGACAAGCAGAAGAGAAACACCGGATGACGCCAGCCGACGCGCGGCAATTGATCGATGGCGTAAATGAAGAGAGCATTGCTGAGAAGCAAAAGAATCGCGCCCGGAATATCGATGCCGGTTTTTTCTTTGCTGCGGGTCTCCGGCACGACCTTCCAGGCGAGATAGGCGCCGCATAGACTGAACGGCAAATTGATATAGAAGATCCAGCGCCAGCCGATGGTATCGATCAAAAAGCCGCCGAGAGACGGACCGGTCAAAAAACCGATGTGAAATGCTGTCGAAGTTAGTCCCAAGGCACGGCCGCGCTCTTCGCGCGGCAAATTGACCGAAACAATGGCGCGGCCATTCGCCGCGATCATCGATCCGCCGAGCGCCTGGACGGCTCGGAAGAAAATCATTTGCCCGATGGTTTGCGATAAACCGCAGATCGCCGAAGCCGTGACAAAGATCAAAAAACCGATACTGTAAAAACGGCGCCGCCCGTAGAGGTCGCCGAGCCTGCCCATGGTGATGATCAGGCCGATCAAGACGAGGTCGTAGACCAGAACCGTCCATTGAATGGTCGTGAACGCGGTCTGAAACGTGGCAGTGAGCGTCGGCAGGGCGACGGTGATGGCGCGCTGATCGACACCGACAATCGTCTGGCCGATGCAGACGCTCAGTAAAATCAACTGCGCCGAGCGCCGCGAAACGGCAATTTCATCTGATGATTTAATCAATTCGTGTTCTCACCGCTGTTTCACCCAGTCTAGCACATCCTCTTTGACGCGCATGCGATCGCGACGGATGCGAGCAGGTAGAATTCGCAACGCTCGGCACGCTCAGCGAGGCAGAGCCGAGCGCCGAGGGGGTGTGATTTGCCAAAATCACGAAATTGTCTCCGGAACATCGCTGTCGGGCGGAAAATTTTCTTGCGCTGAGCCGGCAAAATCATTTAATTTTGTATCCAATCGGGGGAAATTCCATGACAGAGGAATTGATGTTTAACGACAATCACATTGTCCGACGAGGCATCGCGCAAGAAAATGCCCTGCTCGAGAAGCTTTTTAAGATTCTCTTCAAGGTAATTGACGAGATTCCATCGAGCGCCGAGGAACGCTCGACGAAAGCGGTTTTGCGCGCACGTAGATTGACCGAGGAGGCCGCGTTGAAGGCGGCCACTATTTCGGGCGCGCTATCACTTCCGCCCGGGCCGCTCGGATGGTTGACGATTTTGCCTGATCTCGCCGTGATCTGGCGCGTACAGGCTCAGCTCGTCGCCGATATCGCCGCAGCGTTCGGAAAGAAAGGAAAACTTACGGAGGCGTCGATCATCTATTGTCTATTTCGGCACGCCGCCGCACAAGCGGTGCGAGATCTCGTGACGCGCATCGGCGAGAGAGTCGTGGTGCAGCGCGTTTCGATCCGGGCCACCGAGAACATCCTCCAAAGCATCGGCGTGAACCTCGTCCACAGGGTTGCCCGGCGCGGCTTCTGGCGCTGGATGCCGGCGATTGGGGCGCTCGCAGTCGCCGGATACGCCTACTACGATACCCTGCAGGTCGGCCAAACTGCACTCGAGTTCTTCTCGCAGGACATCGACGCATCATAGATGCGCCGCGAGCCCGTCCAAGTATCAAAAGGTAAGGAGCCAGCCGCTTATGGAAATAGTCGAGGCACAGGAGTTTCTGAAAAAAAATCATCACGGCGTTTTGGTAGCACGAAAACGCGATGGTTCGTTGCAAATGACGCTCGTCTCACCGGTGATCGGCGCCGACGGTAAGGTCACGATCACCGCGCGCGAAAGCACCTACAAGGTCAAGAACATCAGACGCAATCCTCAAGTATCTTTGTTGGTCTATGGGGAGAAATTCAACGGCTCCAATTACATTCAGATTGACGGCAAGGCCGAGGTGATCGCGCTGCCGCAGGCGATGGATACCGTGCTCGAGTGGCATCGTCAGATCCGCGGTGAGCCGGCGAATTGGGACGAGATCCGTAAGAAGACCCTCGCCGAAAACCGCATTGCCATCCGGGTCACGATAGAAAAAGCGGGACCGCAGAACCGCACCCGTGGGAGTTAGAACGGCACGCGACGAGCGGCTGCGCAGATAGTCTCTACAAAAAAGTGATCGAGACTTCCTCGGTCGCCCTTCAGCTAAAATGTCGGGAAAAGTTTGTCTCGCCCGGCGAGGCATTCAGCGTTTCCTCGAATACAGCTGAGAAGAGTTAGCTTTCAAAATATCCTGTCAGGAATTCCCTCGCCCTCTCGAAGGAGGAACGAGTGAGGCAATTCGGCAATCGAGTGTGACATTTTTGCATCCAGAAATTGCTTGATTAGAGTGTCCACTCAGTTCGCGCCAAGCGTGGCGAAATGCCCGCCGAAAATTTAGGAGCGGTAAACTTTCGCAGTGGCGTGAAGTCCAATTAGTATCGTTCAGAAAAACCAAAAACAAGAAAGAGAAATTACGATGAACAGTTTTCAGTAACTTCGGCTGAGGAACTTTGTTGGCGACTGACGCGGTTCTAACCGGATCTCCGGCTTTTTCCCAAAATGAGGATCGACGGGATCTGAGACGAGATCTCCACAAATAATGAAAACACCGCGCCCGACGGTGTTGGACTCGCTCAGGCCATTTTTTATGAACGAGTTGGAATTACGAGAAAAGGGGGACCTATGAAGAACAAATGGAAAAGCTTGATGACGGGCGGGCTCATGACCGGAGCACTGCTGGCGGCGTCCGGCCCAGTCTTTGCGCATGATTATTGGCATTGGTCGAGGGAATACAGCCGATGGGACCACCGCGCGGATTTGCGCAGCGATTACCACGATCTGGCCTCGGCAAAAAGCGAACTCGAACACGACCGCAGGCACCACGCCAGTCGCCAAACACTGCGAAACGATGAGGCACGCATCAGAGATATCGAGCATGACATTCGTGCCGATCAAAGGCACTGAGATAATGCGTGCCGGGTAATTCGCAACACGAACGCGGTTGAAGCGAGGTACGATGGAGTTTTCTGCCTGAAATTTAAAAATTCCTGAACGGGTTTGGCGCCTGATTTGCGGTACGGAACCGAGGGATTAGAACGATGCTACCTTCAGCAATCTCGTTGATCGGTAAGTGCATCGAGTAATTTAGCTAAGACGGGAGTATGCGCAGATGCGGAAAATGGCGTTTGGAATTGCGGTCCTGTGCTCGGTGTGCTTCGGGCTCGAAGGCTGCGCGGTTTCGCCTCAAATCACGAATACGCCACGCTCCAGCATCGAACAAGAGCTACTCGCCAGCTCGCTTGAGCGGGGATTCGAGACTCTCGATACTCAACGTCTTGCCGGCGCTACCGTCATCGTCGATTTTTTTGGGCTCACCCCCGACAAGGATTTCGCGAAGGAATTTTTCATCGCATGGTTACAATCTCATCAGGTGCGTATTGTCACCGATCCGAACGAAGCGCAGCTGCACGTTAAGGTATTTGCTCCCGTGCTGGGCGTTGACCAGGAGCAGTCCTTCATCGGCACTCCAGCTTTTACCGTTCCGTTTCTCGGAGTGACTATTCCGGAAATCGCGCTGTTTAGAGATCTAAGGCATATGGGTCATGCGGCGCTCGAAAGCTATACCATGGAGGAAGACGGTGGAAAGTTCCTCGTCAAGAGCCCGCCAGCACTGGGCCGGAGCGAGTATGATGACTATACAATTCTGATCGTTATCCATTTCACTCGCAGTGACATGGGGAATCGTGAGTGGGATTGGACAGCCTTTTAGGCGCAGCGCGAAGCTTGAGTAGCGAAATTATAAACCGCGCTCGAACCGTAGCAGATTGGGTTTATGTTACGGGCGAATTTTCCGGGTCACGGAGCGGATCGGATCTCGTTGAGAGCATCCGGCACAGCGCCGGCCATATCGCGGGAGCAAGAGGATAACGCGAATGATCCTTGGGAGAGCCGTCAGGCAGCTAAAAATTTGAACGCACCAAACCCGACGGCTGCCGCAGCGACGACAGCCAAGCCGAGCAGAAAAATTTTCACTGTAGCGGAGAACTGCCTCCAGACGTCGGAGCTCCGGGCGAGCAGCTTTCGCAGGCGAATTTCGCTCCAGTCCAAGGCACGAGCAAGTGTCAACGAGCGCTGCGCAATGAGTACGGCCCCTAACAGCACAAAGAGCACGCCAGGTCCGGGTAAAAAAAACAAAACTATTCCAACTCCGGTGAACAAAATTCCGCTCCCGACAACAAGCGCTTTTTGCAGAGGAGTACGTGCAATTTCATGGCGCCGCTTGAACTGCTGCTGAAAACGCTTCCCGGGAGAATCTGCTTTAAAACGTTCCCAGCTGGCCTTGATCTTTTCCAGCATCGCTGATCGTCCTTTCAATTCCGTCCCCTTCCGGTTCGAATTAAGCCGAACCTTTCATATCCATTTTAAGCTAACATAGAAAAACCGCTGGCTATAGCTCTGCGCACCAAAGATATGGCATCCCACAGCGGTTGTAATGAGACTAATAGAAACACGCGTAGATAGATCGCTTGTTTTATCATCAGACTCGACATCTGACGGAGAAACCGAGGCCAAATCGCGCGAGCCCGGTTAGCGGCCGCTTCGGCGGCGGAAATTTAGCCAAATTTTCGACCGGAGTTCAGATGAATACTGACGGGTTTCGGCTGTTTCGATTGACGCTCACGCACCGTTTGCCGTATGAAACAAATGCCGAAAGGGGTGGTCAATGAAAATTGCCGAAATCGAAATCCATGAACTGCAAAATATCCCGATCACGCCGCCGCTATTCAAAGAACCAATACGGGCGGCTGCGCGTCTGCTGGCGATAAAGACGGACAGCGATATTACCGGGATCAGTCAAATCGGCGGGTTCATGCATTCCGCAACCATCGCCTTCATTCGCAACGAGCTTGCGCCTTTTTTAAAGGGAAAGGACCCTCTCGAGACGGAGCGGCTGATGCACCAGATGATGTGGAAGTTCAACACTCGAGCGCATGGCGGCGTTTGGAATTTTGCGGTGAGCGCGATCGATGTGGCGCTCTGGGACATCAAAGGAAAGTTCTATAAGACGCCGGTGTGGCGTCTTTTGGGCGCGGCGCAAAAATCGATACCGGCTTATATTACGTTCGGACTCCGAGCGTACTCCACGGATGCGCTTGCGGAGGCGGCCAAGCATTGGGTCGCCAAAGGTCAAACCCGGCTAAAGATTCAAGTCGCACGATTGAACATTCGAGGTGAGATGGATCCGTCGGGCGCCGGTGCCGAACATCGCGAGGACAACCCGTCCGAAGATGAAGGCCGCGTGAAAACGGTTCGCGAAGCAGTCGGCGATAACGTGGAATTGATGGTCGATGCCAATTGCCTGATGAAATACGACGCAGCGCTTCGA